>JALRGZ010000031.1 GCA_023253295.1 Flavobacterium sp. | reverse complement strand
TTTAGCAATTGTTTCGTCTGCACGCGCGACAATTCCCGCCAGTTCACAATTCTTGGCAGCGGCAACAAACGGCGTGTGAAAATGCTGACCACCCGTTCCGTATCCAACAACACCGATGCGTACCATTAGCCTTGCACCTTTTTCATAAAGGCATCGAATTCATCGTCTTTGATTGCAACGGAATGTTCCGCGCCAGGATAACCACCCTGATCTACATCTGCCTTAAACTCTTTAAACGCGGCAATGCGTTCTGATTGTAAACGCTCAAGCTCAGGTGCAAAATTGCGATACATTTTACCGTGGCGTGGTTTGTGGTTCTTGCCATATCCACAGACGTCTTCTGTGAACAAATATTTTTCTGCTATTACAATAATAAGAGCCCCCCTTTACCCTTAACCTTTCAAGATATTTCTCGAGATTACTACTTTTTGAATTTCGGTTGTTCCTTCACCTATCGTACATAATTTTGCATCACGATAAAACTTCTCCACAGGAAAATCTTTAGTAAAACCATAACCACCATGAATTTGAACTGCATCATTAGCCACTTTCACACATACTTCCGAAGCATACATCTTTGCCATAGCTCCCGCAGTAGTAACTGGACGATGTTGTTCTTTTAAGAAAGCCGCCTTATGCAATAATAATTCTGAAGCTTCAATTTCGGTAGCCATATCCGCTAATTTAAAAGAAACGCCTTGAAATTCGGAAATTGGTTTTCCAAACTGATGTCTTTCCTTAGAATATTTTAATGCCGCTTCATAAGCTCCTTTAGCAATTCCTAAAGATAAGGCTCCAATAGAAATTCGGCCTCCATCTAAAATTTTCATCGCCTGAATAAAACCTTCACCTACTTCCCCTAATCTATTGGCATCCGGAATACGACAATTATCAAAAACCAATTCAGCCGTTTCGCTGGCACGCATTCCTAATTTATTTTCTTTTTTACCAGATGAAAATCCAGGCATACCTTTTTCAAATACAAAAGCAGTCATCCCTCGAGAATCTCCTTTTTCGCCGGTACGAACAATTACAACAGCAATATCTCCCGAAATAGCATGAGTAATAAAATTCTTTGCTCCGTTGACAATCCAATAATCACCATCTCTTTTAGCTGTAGTATTCATTCCCGCAGCATCCGAACCTGTATTATGTTCCGTCAACCCCCAGGCACCAATATGTTCTCCTGTTACTAACTTAGGAATCCATCTCTTTTTTTGCTCTTCATTCCCAAAAGTCAAAATATGATTCGTACATAACGAATTATGTGCCGCTACCGACAATCCAATTGACGGATCTACTTTTGAAATTTCCTCTACTATAGTAATGTATTCGTGATAGCCTAATCCCGCACCTCCCAGTTCTTCGGGAACTAAAATCCCCATAAAACCCATCTCTCCTAGTTGTTTAAATAAAGGAACCGGAAAAATTTGAGCCTCATCCCATTCCATTATATAAGGTCTTATATTTTTTTCTGCAAAATCCCTGATGGATTGAGCAATCATATTTTGCGTTTCACTAGAATCAAAATACATCATTGTGGTTTGTTATTTTAAAAGTCCAAATATAAGGCTATAATATTTGCATTTTCAATAGGCATTCCTTTTATTTTTGTTAAATCGGCAGGATTTTTAATTTCACCATTCATCGTCCGATAAATAACAATCTCCCGAGCCAGATTATATTTGAAATACGGAAATTGCGCCAGTTCTTTTACCGAAGCATTATTAATGTCTAGTTTTTTAATACCCGAAACTGTGCTAACTTTAAAATCAGCATTTAACCGTTCCACAACTTCTGGTGATAACCCCCAAACATCTTTCATTTGTTCCATAGAAACAAAAACACCTAAACTCTCTTTAAATTTCAATATTCGCATCGAAAGCGCCTCACCTATCCCATAAATTTTCATCAAATCTTCCTGAGAAGCCTGATTGATATCTTTAACTATTTTTTTTTCTTTCTTCGGAAATGAATTTGAATTTGAAAAACCAACCAATTTTGAAGTCGTTTTATTCTTAACCCAATCAGGAAATTTAAAATATGGAGCCATCACAGCCAGTAAAGAATCATTAACACCTGTTACCTTCTGAAATTCCTCTACTGAATTCACATATTTATTTTGTTTTCGAAAAGCAAATAGCCGATCAATTTCAGCAACCGACATCCCCAATTGATAGGCTTTATAATCCGAAATAAAATTGGGATTAAAAGGATATATTTTCCTTCCATTCTTTATTAATTGGTTTTCCATTGAATCTATTTGAGTTTCCAAAGAAAGCCATTGTTGTTTTCCTAAACCTTCAACTGGAACTGGCTTAAAATCCACAAACAAACAAACCCATTGAATAACAATCACAACAAAGAAAAAACCTAAAATCCCTTTCTGTTGCTCTTTCGAAAATTGAAAACACTTTTTATCCATTTCAAAACACGATTCTGAGAAAATTCCACCATAATGGATAAATTTATAAATATTTTTAATGCTTTATCCCATATTTATCGACATATTTGTTGTTATTTCACAAAAAAAATTATTTTTGAAACATCAACAATCTTAAAACAAGTAAATATGTCAATCTGGAAAAGAAAACCTCTTAACCAACTTCTGGCGGAAGCAGAAGATTCTGAAAAAGGATTAAAGAAAACATTAACTGCTCCCGGTTTAGTTGCTTTGGGAATTGGAGCTATTATTGGAGCTGGATTATTTTCAATCACAGGTCTGGCAGCCTCAGTAAACGCTGGTCCCGCCATTACCATTTCTTTTCTTATAGCTGCTTTTGGATGCGTTTTTGCAGGACTTTGTTATGCTGAATTTTCCTCTATGATACCTGTTGCCGGAAGTGCTTACACTTACTCTTTTGCCACAATGGGTGAATTCATTGCCTGGATTATCGGTTGGGATTTAGTTTTGGAATACGCCGTAGGAGCAGCCACAGTATCCATAAGTTGGTCGCGCTATCTGGGAAAATTATTAAGCGTTTACGGAATTCATATTGACGATGCCTATATGCTTTCTCCTTTTGAAGGAGGAATCATAAATATTCCGGCAGTTGCCATTGTGATGATTATGTCATTAGTATTAATCCGGGGAACAAAAGAATCCGCGTTAGTCAATGGAATAATCGTTTTACTTAAAGTTTCTGTGGTTTTGATTTTTATTGCTGTAGGTTGGCAATATATAAGACCCGAAAACTACACTCCTTATATTCCGGAAAACACAGGGAAATTCGGTGAATTTGGTTTCTCAGGTATTATTAGAGCTGCTGCCATTGTCTTTTTTGCCTACATCGGTTTTGACGCTGTTTCCACTGCTGCACAAGAAGCCAAAAACCCCAAAAAAGATATGCCTATTGGGATTTTGTTATCATTAGCAATTTGTACTATTCTTTATATATTGTTTGCACACGTAATGACAGGTGTTGTGAATTACCAAGCTTTTGCCGGGAAAGACGGTATTGCTCCTGTTGCTATTGCAGTTGAAGCTATGGGACCTACAGGAGCTAACGGAATGATTACTCCTGCTTACCCTTGGTTAAACAACGCAATTTTATTAGCCATTTTAGGAGGTTATTCTTCAGTAATTCTGGTAATGCTTATGGGACAAAGTCGTGTGTTTTTCTCTATGAGTAAAGATGGTTTGATTCCAAAAGTATTCTCTGAAGTGCACGAGAAATTTAGAACACCTGCAAAAAACAACTTATTATTTATGCTTATTGTGAGCATATTTGCAGCTTTTATCCCTGCCAGAGTTGTTGGTGAAATGACTAGTATTGGTACTTTATTCGCCTTTATTTTAGTTTGTTTAGGCGTATTAGTAATGCGCAAAAGAATGCCCGAAGCTCCTAGAGCTTTTACAACTCCGCTTGTTCCTTTTGTTCCTATTGCCGGAGTATTGGTTTGCTTATTTATGATGGTCTTTTTACCATTAGACACTTGGATTCGTCTTATTGTCTGGATGATGATTGGTTTTGACCTATATATTTTCTATGGAATGAAAAATTCCATCTTAAACAAAGAAGGATACAGTTTAAGCAATCAAAAAACAGTTGCAGGTACTGGTTTAGCAATGGTGTTAATATTGATTGTTATTGCTTTTATCCATCATAATGATCCAAACCTAGACGATATTTACTTATTCTACTTCTCGCTATTATTCGCTATAATTCATGCTTTTGTTTACGCATACAATTATAAAAAAAGTAAATAATTACAACCGTATTATACCCAAAAAAAGGGACTCTAAATTAGAGTCCCTTTTTTTATATGAAATTTTAAAATTACAAATCAAAAACAGAGGTACGTTTCGAGCGAATCAAATCCTTTAAACGAATCCAAAAAGCTAAGGTTAAATAAATACCAAATCCAAGTCCAGCTGTCACAAATGATATATAAATAAAAAACAGGCGAACACTTGTAACTCTCATTCCTAATTTATCAGCAAGACGTGAGGAAACCTGAAATCCATATTTTTCGAAAAAAAACTTCAATTTTAAAATTACTGACATTCTTATATTTTTTTGGGTCAGGGGTAAAATTACAAAATTAAATCTTTCGCTTTCGCAAATTAGTTCCTCTTTAAGAGCTCCATTCCAATAGCACAATGCAAACATTTTCCATTCTCACAATATTCCTTCTTTAATTGCAATAAAGATTGACTCTCAAATGAGTTAGTCGCTTTTACACCAAAAGAACTAAACTTATCTACAATGCTATTTTTCTCGGGAGCAACATTAGCCAAAACAGCAATTAAATCATCGGTGATTTCTTTAGCCAAACTTTTAGCATAAGCAAATTGAATAGGGATAATTGTATTGATCACTAATAATTCGACAAAAGACTTGGATAGCTTTTTAGGCTTTTTAGGACTTTCTTTATCAAACTGATAATGGTTTTTCCAATAAAGAGACGGACCTGTTTTAAACAAACTATAAGCAGCTTCAACATTAGAAATGGTAATTATTTTCGAAAATAAATTTTGATGCAAATGATATAAATTGGCTAATTGCGACAATCGAATAGTTGGAAAATTATCCGGTCGATGTTTAAAAAACTGAACTTGTCCCACTATTTTAGAATCCAATTGGTATTTATGTAACAAATAAAAATACCTGAATTTTACATCCTTAAAATAATTATCTTCTTTTTCAATTTCTAATAAATTAGCCCTACCTAACATTAATGCTTCTAAATTTTCCACTTCAAAACTTTCTTTTCTAATTACGTCAAAAGGAATTGATTGGGCTATTTTCAAAAAAACATCACCATTTGTATTCAATCCAAAGTTTTTAGCCAACATACAAAACAACACTGCTTCCCAATCATTATTGGTTTGCTGCAACAATTCATAGATAGCCTGTGACTTTCGTTCCAACCGCTCAAAAAACAATCGTTCCTGCCAATTCTTCAGAACAAAATCTTCTAAATCGCGAAGTTGTTTTTCGCAAAAAATCCATGATTTAGGAGCAACTAATCTTTGATAATTTATTAAAATAGATTTATCCACATAATTACGTAATTCCAGAACAGGAATCTCTGAATTGTTTTTTCTAAAAACTTCGGTGTCATGTTCCCAAACTACATGAAGAATCACATTTTCGTAAGCTTCATCTTTTTCATGATGATGTACATACCAATCGGAAGATTTTAAATGGATTTCTACATTACCTGCCCATTTTTGATTACCAATTGTAATTTGGGCATTAAAAAAATCCGGGCCTGCTTGTTGTAGATATTGACCAACATGACTTATAGCTATAAGTTCACCAGTAGTCGTTTTTAAATCCAGTGTATTCCACTTTTTATACTTCCATAAATAGTGCAAAAAATCTTCTTTCATAATCAAAGATTTAAATTAACAACACTAATTTAATGAAAAAACTTACTTATATAATTTTTTAAAGAAAATAATTTCTTACTTTATTAAATACAATTGAGCACAGGCTCTAGCATCTGATAAAGCTTCATGATGCTGTAAAGAGATATTCATAGCCTTGCAACAATCACTCAATTTAGTAGGTTTTATACCTTTGGCTTTGTAAATTTTCACGGTACATTCCCATTTGGAAGCAATATTTAAATCGGCGTAATCTAAACCATAATAGGCCATTGATTTAGCCAAAACATTACGATCAAAACTTTCGTTATGTGCTACCACAACTCTATTCCGTAATCGTTTTTGAATTTCCGGAAAAACCTGAAGAAAATTTTTCGCCCTCGCTGTATCACTTGGATAAATACCATGCACCTGAATGGTAAATGGAGAATATAAATTATTAGGCGGCTGAATTAAAGTAACAAATTCATCTACAACAATTCCGTTTTCAACTGTTACAATCCCCACAGAACAAGGATGAAATGAAGTTGCCGTTTCAAAATCAATAGCTGTAAATGTCATGAATATATTAATTAAAGAAATTCCAAATTAACCCAAAACGAATGGTCATATCACGATATGGATTATTAGGAGCTGAATAATAATTGTTTCCGGTATAAGCCGAATTAAAATGTTCTGCCTTAATATAAACTCTAGTACGTTGAATTTTGGCATTTATGAAGAAATCTAAATTAGGATAGTTCCCAATTTTCTTTTGTTGTTGTACGAAAAATTCTCCAATAACAGGGTTATAATCATTTGCATAATACTTTGTAAAATAATTAAATGTGATTCCTGTTTGAATAAACAAAGCATTTTGAAAGAAATAATTACTATAATACAAAGTGTTACGTGTTACTAAATCCGGTACATTAAGAACTGCTTGGCTTTGATCTACTTTTTGATACAACACAGTATTATTCAAAGCAAATTTCCCAAAGGTAAGTTCTTTATTTATTTTAAGTGACAGGTATTTAACAGTTCCTCCAAATTGACTTGGAGACACTATTTGTTGTGAATCATCAGTTGCTGTATTTTCAAAATAAACATGATCTGTCAATGCAGATAACTGCAAAGATGCATCAAACCATGGAGTTACTGCCTGCCCACTAATTACATTTATTTTTTCATTCTCAAAATTATTAGACCAATTGTAATTTACATATTCACTTTGGTATAAGTTATAAATATCGTTAGGTAATTTACTTATATTTTGGTAACCAAAAACAAACTGAAAATCATCATTTAAATTATAATCCAATTTGGCATCAATATTAGAAATGGTTTGTTTACTAATTGCCTTAGATAGCAAAAACTTTCCATGCCATTTATTTTTCCAATATTCATATTGTCCTCCTAAACTATTGATATTACGAGACAAAACAGAAGGAATAACTCCCTCATCCAAAATCAAAATTCTATTATAATAAAAATTACTTCTGAAATCATCTAGGAAAAACTGAAACTTTCCAAGGGTAGTGTTTTCATATACCAAACCTGCTCTATTATACATTTTATTGTAATGCGTTTGGTCTTTCAAATTAGAAGTCACAATAGCATCTCCAAAACGATAAACAGATCGAGTCCCTTCACTGGACAATAATGTTGGCTGGTAATATTCAAAGAATTTATTCTCAAAATTAAGCTGATGTGTCACATATAAATTATTCTCAGCCTCACTTGGATTGACTCTGAAACTATGATCAACGAAAATGCGTTTGGCTCTCAAAAATGATTCGGCATCTGTCAAATAAACCTGTAAACGCTGTCTGTTTTTATACTTAACATCTTCACTTTCGAAGTCATCTGTAGTAGTTATCCCTCCATTTTCTTCATTCAAAGCATCCTGAGAAGTAAAATGTGAATTAATCAAATAACGTTTACTCGTAGTATGATAACTCATGGTAAACCTAAAACTTCCCGTACTTGATAATTGATTGATATATTTCCCTTCGGAACGCAATCCTTTATAAGCAATAGACATATTTAAATTTGGCGAAAGATTTACAGCAAAAAAAGAATCTACGGATTGCCCTTTAGTCAATGTCGATTTAAAAAACAATTCCGTTATTGGTGTTGCAACAGAACCATAGCGAATTTGATTGACTTTCAAAAAATTAAAATGTTTAGCCTCAAATCCCATTTCCGGAAAAGGAGAATATTCAGTTAAGCTGTATTGAAGTTTATTGTAAGCCTGTCCTTCATTAGGAAATGCCAATAATCCAAAAAGATCTTTTCGAAGATAATTATGACTATATTCACGTTCAATAGTAAGTGTCGTATCCAAATAAGTTGTATCTCTTTCTAATGTTACAAAACGATACATATCTATTGAAGCAACCTTAGTGGTATCTTTTCCTTTTGCATTTGGTCCTCCTTTTAATCGGTCAGCAAAACTTCTTTTACCTCCTTCTTCTCTTGAATCTACTTGAGAAAACAGCACTATTGGTGCAACTAAAAAATATAATAAAAAGAGAATTCTCATTCGGGATAGCTATATAATTTGGGTATAATTTCAAAACTAATATTGAGGCAAAGGTAAACGATAAAAACGTATAAAAAAACAACTTAATTAGGAGTTAGTTATAAGTAAACGTTAGAATAACGCACTATTATCTTAAAAATTTTATAATCTTTGCCAATCGAAACTTTTGAATATGCTTGCCTCTACTTTTTCACAACTTATTTTGGAAGCCGGAACCGACGAAGCCGGTCGTGGTTGCCTGGCTGGTCCTGTTACCGCTGCTGCTATAATCCTACCTGCTGATTTCAGTAATTTTATACTCAATGACAGTAAACAATTATCTGAAAAAGTTAGAGAAAAATTACGTCCTATCATCGAAGAACAAGCGGTAAGTTTTGCAGTGACTCATTTGTTTCCAAATGAAATTGACGAAATCAACATTCTCAACGCTTCCATGAAAGGCATGCAGGAATCTATTTTAAAATTAAACCCAACGCCTGAATTTATTATTGTAGATGGTAATAGAGCATTGAACGCTAAATTAGGTTTAAAAAACAGTGTTGGAAAACAATTCACTGTTGAAGAAATCCAACTTTTAAAATCGATTCCCAATCAAAGTATTGTAAAAGGAGATTCTAAATATTTGAGCATTGCTGCCGCTTCGGTTTTGGCCAAAACCTATCGTGATGAATATATGGACAAAATTCACGAAGAATTCCCAATGTACAACTGGAAAAAAAATAAAGGCTACCCAACAACCGAACATCGCGATGCCATCAAAAAATATGGGGTAACTAAATACCACCGCATGAGTTTTAGATTATTGCCAGAACAGCTTACTTTGGATTTATGATTTTGTTTTAAACATATAAGTCACATAAGTTTTTCATTAAAACTTCATGAATAAATCTTCACTTTGCTGTTAGGCTTTAAGTTCATTTAAGTTTTACGAACTTAGAGTGTCACCCTGTCCAAAATTTAGGGAGTCGAAAGACTTTGTTTTCTT
>JALRGZ010000328.1 GCA_023253295.1 Flavobacterium sp. | reverse complement strand
CTGGTAGCCCAACGACTAACATTACTACCTATGTGAGGATTTCATAAATGGCACAAGTAATAATTACCGAAATCCGCAACGCTAAGTCTCTTAACGCAGAGAACACTATATACGACGTTGAGATTAATCACCCTGAGCATGGATGGATACCATACACTCTTGACCCAAATGACACAGACCAGACAGTTAGCAATAATGACTTGCTTACTATAATCGGGTCTAACTTTGAGGCATATATCCCACCTACACAGGCTGAACTTGACGAACAGGCGGCAGATATGGTTCGTGCGCAGCGTGACTACTTACTGGCAACTGAGGTAGATCCAATCGTATCTAATCCGCTGCGCTGGGCTGACATGACGTCAGAGCAGCAAACGGCTTTGGCTGCGTATCGAACTGCTTTGTTGGGCGTACCGCAGCAAGCTGGCTTCCCCCATAATGTAACGTGGCCAACTAAACCATGAGAAATAGTTGGCAGCTTTGGTCTGGGGCGCTAACAGACGAAATAGTCGATAATATAATCCGAGAGGGCGGGGAGACGACGCAAGCGTCAACTTTCAATTCTGGCGGTGCGGACGTCCGAAGCAGTAAGGTTTCGTGGCTTACAAATAAATGCAATTAAATTGAATCCTGAAAATTCTTTTACATGGGCTTCTGGATGGAAATCACCTATATATTGTGATAACCGTCTAATACTTTCATTTCCAGCCATAAGAAATTATGTGAGAGATGAATTTGCAAAACATATTGAAAAACAATTTGGGAAACCAGATGTTATTGCCGGAGTAGCAACAGGTGCTATTGGAATTGGTATGCTTGTTGCCGAAAGCATGGGATTACCATTTGTTTATGTACGTCCTGAAGCTAAAAAGCATGGTCGCCAAAACCAAGTAGAAGGCTTCTTGCAAAAAGGACAAAATGTAGTAGTTGTTGAAGATTTAATTAGTACAGGTAATAGCAGCCTACAAGCTGTTGAAGCTTTACGCAACGCCGGTGCTAATATTAAAGGTATGGCCGCTATATTTACCTATGGTTTTGAAGTTGCTGAAGAAAACTTCAAAAATGCCAAGATAGACTTATACACCTTGAGTAATTACCAAAATCTTTTGAATTTAGCCGTAGCTAAAAAATACATTACTGAAAAAGAAGAAAGCACTTTAAGAGAATGGAGTGTTACTCCTTCTACTTGGGGACAAGAAGTATAAGAACGAATTAAAAAAATTAACATGAACTTAGAAAGTCCAAAGGTGAACATTGAAAAATCTGCAGAAGAATTATTCAATTTATTGACCGATATCAAAAATTTCGAAAAATTAATGCCTGAAAACATTGCTAAGTTTGAAGTTATTGGAGAAGATTCTTTCCTGTTTGGTTTAAAAGGAATGCCTGAGATTCAATTAAAGTTAAAAGAGAAAGTTGTTCCTAACAAAATTGTTTTTGGAGCAGCAACGGATAAAATCCCTTTTACATTAATAACCAATATAGAGTCTGTTTCTGCTAATTCCAGCAGTGTAAAACTTGATTTTGAAGGCAGCTTCAACCCAATGATGGCCATGATGGTTAAAGGTCCTATTGGAAAATTTATCGAAACTCTGGTTACTAACATGCCTAAACTATAGTTCATACTTTTAAATATTTATAACCCCCTTTTAGTAAAAACTAAAAGGGGGTTTTCTTTTTTAACACCTAACAACAATATTTTAAAACCCCTAACCTAACTGTTGTTTCGTTTGATAAAAAACGCCCCCACATTCTCTACTTCTGCTTTCCTTTAAGATTACTATTTCGATATATTTCTTCAAAAAACAGTACACGAATAATAAAGCTACAAAACCTAATTATATCCATTCATCCATCCCCCTGTCAATTTACTCCATTACACCTCCAATACCCGAGACTCCAACACCCCAAAAAACAACTTAAAAAACCAATACCCCCTATTTTTTTACACCAAAACTCTTAAAAATTGATTTTTTTTAAACAAAAATCATAATAAAAACTTAAAAAACAACAAACACCCCTATTTTTTAGTAGGTATGATTAGTTTTTTCATTATTGATATATCAAAATTATACAGTTGAAATTAAAAATAATCTATTATTTCGTTCTGATTTTCGGTAATTGACAATTCTTTTGAATTTTAAGCAAATAATAAAAATTCTTTATCTTTTTTAAAGCAAAAGTTAATAAATTCGCCATTATCAACAACAAAAGACCGAAATATTGACAATCCTTAAATATCAAACTAAGGAAGCAAAACATAAAAAGTTGAAACATTTATTAATAACAATAACAAATTTGAACATGAAAACACTAATCTCCCTTACAGTTAAAGAAAAAATAATTCATTGATTATTTGAGTGTATTATCTTAAAAATAAACAAAAAAAACTTTTACCATAAATCAATTTAAAATCTATTTATTATGAAAAAAATCGAAGCAGTGATACGAAAATCTAAATTTGAAGAAGTAAAAAAAGCTTTACATCAAATTGAGGTTAACTTTTTTACCTACTGGGATGTTACCGGAGTTGGTAACGAAAAAGAAGGACATGTATACAGAGGAATTACCTATAGTACTACAGACATCCAAAGAAGATATATTTCAATCGTAGTTTCAGATCCTTTTTTAGAAAGAACAGTTGATGCCATTTTAAATTCAGCTGGAACAGGAATGGTAGGAGATGGTAAAATATTTGTTTCTGATGTTATCGAAACATACCGTATTAGAACCAAAGAAAAAGGAACAGACGCTGTTAACTAAATCATTTTTTTTTAAATAAATTAACTTATAAAATATATATTATGGATACGAATGCTGTATTAGACTTAATGTGGGTATTGATCTGCGGAATTTTAGTGTTTTTCATGCAAGCTGGTTTTACATTAGTAGAAGCTGGTTTCACAAGATCAAAAAACACAGGAAATATTATCATGAAAAACTTAATGGATTTCTGTATTGGAAGTATCGCTTTCTGGGTGATAGGATACTCTTTAATGTATGGAGATTCAATTGGTGGTCTTATCGGAACACCAAGTTTATTATTCGACTCTGCAGCTGATATGCACAGTTTATTTTTCCAAACGGTATTTGCCGCTACTGCAGCAACAATCGTTTCTGGAGCGATTGCTGAAAGAACAAAATTCACAACTTATTTATTCTTCTCTTTATTGATGACTTTAGTTATCTATCCTATTTCAGGTAGCTGGGTATGGAATGGTGGAGGATGGTTAGCCGGAATGGGCTTTACTGACTTTGCTGGTTCAACAGTAGTACACTCTGTAGGAGGTTGGGCTTCTTTAGTTGCAGCTGCAATGGTAGGACCTAGAATTGGAAAATACAACGCTGACGGAACTTCAAATGCGATTCCTGGTCACAACATCATGTTAGGAGCATTAGGGGTATTTGTTTTATGGATGGGTTGGTTTGGATTTAACCCAGGATCTCAATTAGCTATTTCTGGTGACAATGCAGTTGCTGTAGCTGGAATCTTTATCACGACTAACTTAGCGGGAGCTATTGGAGCATTGGCAGCAATGTTTGTTACTTGGATTGTATACAAAAAACCAGATATCTCTATGACATTAAATGGTGTTTTAGCTGGTTTAGTTGGTGTAACTGCTGGTTGTGCTGCTGTAAGTCCGCTAGGAGCATTCTGGATTGGTTTGATTTGCGGTATCGCTGTAGTATTCTCAATTGAGTTTATCGACAAAAAACTTAAAATTGATGATCCAGTTGGAGCTGTATCAGTACACGGAGTATGTGGAGCTATAGGAACAATATTAGTTGGTGTTTTTGCTACTGACGGTGGATTACTTTACGGAGGTGGTTTTGACAAATTAATTGTTCAAATCACCGGAGTAGTTGCAATTGGAGCTTGGGCTATGGCTGCTTCATTTGTAGTGCTTTTCATACTTAAAAAAGTAATGGGACTTAGAGTTACTAAAGAAGAAGAAATTGACGGATTAGACATTCACGAACATGGTTCAAATGTTTACAACGACTAAATAGAAAAAACCAGTTCTTTACCCTATAACCACAACAGCAATGTTGTGGTTATTTTATTTTACTACAAAAAGCTTTCAAATATCACATTATATTTAGCTTTCATTTAGAACATCCGATACAATCTAAATCAAAAAAAATCACAAAAATTTGAGATTGTATATAGAAGAAAATACAAGATAAATGCTTAAATTTAACAGACAGAAGCTATTATCAGAACACCCAAGTATTAATTCTAAATACATGCAATCATGAGCTTATTGACAAATAATATTATTCCTGGAGAACACGGCAAAATTTTTGGCACCAATGCTAATGAAGAAACAGAGTTAATAGAAATCAAAAACAAACTCTTAAATCTAGATGGCATTACCGAAATAGAAATCAACACTACTATTTTCCCTAAAGAATTTACTGTTTTTACTAGCAAAGTAATCAGTATCGAAGAAATCGAAAAAGCAGTAAAATCAATTGGTTTTCACGCCATTCCAAAAGAAATCATATAAAAACACAGTCTTATTTATCAAAAATGCCTCTTTAAAACATCTTAAAGAGGTTTTTTTTTAATTCATTTAAAAAAAATTAAATCTATTATCGTAATATTGCAATATAAATATATAACAATGGGAATTACTAAAACCGCCAATTTTACAGAAGAGCAAAACGAACTTGCCACCTTAGCAAAAGCTATTGGCCATCCGGCACGTATTGCCATAATCCAGCACCTTATTAAGGTTAACAGCTGTATTTGTGGTGATATAGTAAATGAATTACCCCTGGCTCAACCCACCGTTTCTCAACATTTAAAAGAATTGAAAAACGCAGGTTTAATTAAAGGAAATTTTGAAGGAAACGCCATTTGTTATTGCCTTGACGAAAATGGTTTTAATAAAATAAAGCACTTTTTCCAGCACATAAACAACTATTTAGAAAATAAAAAAGAGCAATGCTGCTAATTTTAAATTTAGAAAATCATGAAACTATCAGAAATCAAAAACATACTAAGTACATTAGAAAATGTTACTTTTAAATTAGAAAACGGAACTGCAGTTCCGGAACATTTCCACGTAACCGAAGTAGGTTTAATCACTAAAAACTTTATCGATTGTGGCGGAACGCTAAGAAATGAAACAGTTGTCAATTTCCAATTATGGAATGCCA
>JALRGZ010000313.1 GCA_023253295.1 Flavobacterium sp. | reverse complement strand
GTCCCGCTAAGGAAGTTCCTGCGGTTCTGGGAATCAGGGTAGTTTTGTTAGCAACCGCAAATTGCACCAATCGAACGATGTCCTCCACCGACTTAGGCAAGGCGACTGCTTGAGGAATGATACGATATGCCGAAGCATCCGTAGCATATAAAGTTTTATGTAAATTATCGTAAAAAAGATCTCCTTCTAACGAATCGGCCAATTGCTCTAAAGCGTGTGAATTAGACATAATCGAATTATCCTTTGTGTATTTTGAATACGGTTTTATAAAATGATTTGACAAATATAAAATTTCCGTATTTAAAACAGTCTTTTTTACACCTTCATAAATGTATTTTTATTGCAAACAATTAAGCTATCTCATTTCCATTAATATATACTTTTTCTATCGAATGCATCCCAAAAGAATACGGGATAAAAGCATAGGAATTGATGGCTTTGGTCAAAATTAAATTAGCTCGTTTACCAATACTAATCGAACCTACCTCCTGCTCCAATCCCATGGCGTAAGCACCGTTGATAGTCGCCGCATTAATGGCTTCTTCGGGAGTCATTTTCATACGAATACAGGCCGTAGCCACTACAAAATTCATATTTCCTGAAGGTGTGGAACCCGGATTATAGTCGGTAGCTAAAGCCACTGGCAATCCTGCATCTATCATTTTTCGGGCAGGTGAATATGGAATTCCTAAAAAGTACGAGCAAGTAGGTAAAAGAACCGGCATGGTTGGGCTGCCTTGCAAAGCATCGATATCTTCCTCACGCATTTCTTCCAAATGGTCGACAGACAAAGCCTGATGTTTAACAGCTGCCTGAATTCCGCCAATGGCAGTAAACTGATTCACATGTACTTTCGGAATCATGTCGTATTGTTTAGCGGCACTTAAAATCAGCTCCATATCTTCAACTGAAAAATAGCCTGTTTCGCAAAAAACATCAATATATTCAGCTAACTGCTCGGCTGCAACTTTAGACAACATTTCTTGAATCACTTCTTGCAAAAAACCTTCTTTATTGTTTTTAAATTCGGCGGGCAAAGCATGAGCACCTAAAAATGTCGCTTTGATCGCGATTGGATAATTTTCTTTTAACCGCCTGATGACACGCAGCATTTTCAATTCGGCTTCCAGAGTCAGTCCATAACCGGATTTAATTTCCAAAGCCCCTGTTCCCATTTGCATTACTTCTTCCAGACGGATTTTGCTTTGCTCGTACAAATCTTCTTCCGAAGTTTCCTGAAGTTTTTTGGCTGAATTTAAAATACCTCCGCCACGATTAGCAATTTCCTCATAAGTCAATCCGTTGATTCGATCTACAAATTCGCTCTCTCTGTTTCCAGCGTACACAATATGCGAATGCGAATCGCACCAAGCTGGCAAAATCATCTTTCCAGTAGCGTCAATCGTTTCATCGGCGGCTACATCAGCATAGTTTTCCATAGCACCAAAAGCGGCAATTGTACCATTTTCAATTACTAAATAAGCATTTTTAATCGTTGGCAATTCTTTCATTTGCGCACCCGCCACAAAAGAAATTGCTTCCGTTCGAACCTGAACTAATTCTTTGATATTTACAAATGCTGTTTTCATTAGAACAAGGTATCAAGAAGTTGATCATCCACCAAATTAGGCAGCGTCACTTTTAAATTTGGTGTACGTTCCATTTCTCTTTCTAATGCAAATCGGGCTTCTTTATTTCTCGCCCAACTACGTCTGGCAATGCCGTTATTTACATCATAAAAAAGCATGTTTTTCAAGCGTCTATCGGCTTCTTGAGTTCCATCCAACACCAAACCAAAACCTCCATTAATCACTTCACCCCAGCCTACTCCACCTCCATTATGAATAGAAACCCAAGTTGCCCCTCTGAAACTGTCTCCAATTACATTATGGATAGCCATATCGGCAGTGAATTTACTTCCATCATAAATATTGGATGTTTCTCTGTAAGGCGAATCTGTTCCGCTCACATCATGGTGATCCCTACCAATCACAACCGGACCGATTGTACCATTTGCAATAGCGGAATTAAAAGCTTCGGCGATTTTAGAACGGCCTTCTGCATCAGCATAAAGAATTCGGGCTTGAGAGCCAACAACCATTTTATTCTTTTTGGCATCTTTAATCCAAGTGATATTATCCTGCATTTGCAACTGAATTTCCTCAGGGGATTTTTTCATAATCTCCTGCAAAACTTCCATTGCAATATTATCCGTTTTATCTAAATCTTCCGTTTTCCCAGAAGTACAAACCCATCGGAAAGGGCCAAAACCATAATCAAAACACATAGGACCTAAAATATCCTGAACATAAGAAGGATATCTAAAATCAATATTGTTTTCAGCCATTACATCTGCTCCCGCACGAGAAGCTTCCAGCAAAAAGGCATTTCCATAATCAAAGAAATAAGTTCCTTTAGCGGTATGTTTGTTGATAGCCGCTACATGACGTCGCAATGATTCCTGCACTTTTTCTCTGAACAATTCCGGTTCTTCACGAATTAATCGGTTGGATTCTTCATAAGAAATCCCAACCGGATAATAACCTCCCGTCCATGGAATATGTAAAGAGGTTTGGTCAGAACCTACATGTATATGAATATTTTCTTCATCAAAACGCTCCCAAACTTCCACCACGTTTCCGATAAAGGCAATTGAAACTACTTCTTTATTTTGCTGAGCCTCTTTAACTCTGCTAATTAAATCTTCCATAGTATCAACGAGCACATCTACCCAACCCTGCTCGTAACGCTTGGTAGCTGCTTTAGGGTTTACTTCGGAGCAAATACTGATACAACCTGAAATATTTCCTGCTTTTGGTTGCGCGCCACTCATTCCTCCTAATCCAGCGGTTAGAAAAATCTTTCCGGCAGCAGTTTCATTTTTGTCTAAAATTTTACGGAAAGCATTCATCACGGTAATGGTCGTACCGTGTACAATTCCCTGTGGGCCGATGTACATATAGGAACCCGCAGTCATTTGTCCGTATTGGGTCACGCCCAAAGCATTGTGTTTTTCCCAATCATCGGGTGTAGAATAATTAGGAATCATCATTCCATTGGTCACTACCACTCTTGGTGCTTCTTTGGAAGAAGGAAACAATCCCATAGGATGTCCGGAATACATATGCAAAGTTTGCTCCTCCGTCATTGTAGCCAAATATTGCATCGTCAATACATACTGCGCCCAGTTTTGAAAAACAGCGCCATTCCCTCCATAGGTAATTAATTCCTCCGGATGTTGTGCCACAGCAGGATCCAGATTGTTCTGAATCATTAGCATAATGGCAGCTGTCTGAGTTGATTGTGCCGGATATTCCGAAATGGCTCTCGCATAAATTGGATAATCCGGTTTGAAACGGTACATGTAAATTCGTCCGAAATCATTCAATTCCTGTGCAAACTCAGCAGCTAATTCGGCATGCCATTTTTCAGGAAAATAACGTAAAGCATTTCGAACCGCTAATTTTTTTTCCTCTTTCGATAATATATCTTTTCGCTTCGGTGCTCTGTTAGCATCAGCGGGATAGGCTTTTTTTAGTGGTAATTCGGAAGGAATTCCCTGAAGTATTTGTTCTTTAAATGTCATCGCATGTATTTTTTATTGAACAATAAATTCCTGATTGCGCACCATTGTAATCAGTGTATTGATATCGTCTTTTAAAATTCGGTCTTCTTCCAGTTTGGCTACTCTGCTTCGGATAAGAGCAAAATTTCTTTCCATAATTTCCGAAAAAGTATTCGGTCTTCTGAACTCTAATGCCTGGGCAGCATACATCAATTCGATAGCAAATATTTTTTCGATATTCCCTAAAATCTGATTGAATTTACGCCCCGAAATACTTCCCATCGAAACATGGTCTTCCTGACCTAATGAAGTTGGTACACTATCCGCTGATGGCGGAAAACAAAGGGATTTATTTTCAGTTACCAAGGCTGCTGTGGTATATTGCGGAATCATAAAACCGGAATTCAAGCCTCCTGCCGAAGTCAATAATCGTGGTAGTCCATATTTTCCATCCAATAATAAATAACATCTTCTGTCGGCAATATTTCCTAATTCAGAAGCAGCAATGGACGCATAATCCAAAGCCATAGCTAAAGGCTGTCCGTGGAAGTTACCGCCCGAAATAGCTTCAACATCACTTAAAATAATCGGATTATCGGTTACCGAATTCATTTCGATTTCGGCTAATTCTTTCAAATGATAATAGGCATTTCTGGAAGCACCATGCACCTGCGGAATACATCGCATTGAATACGGATCCTGTATACGTTTGCAATCCAAATGATTGGCTACATTTTGTGAATCTTTCAGGAACATACGGATGCGTTCGGCTACTACCAAATTCCCTTTGAAAGGACGAATTTTATGAATCTCTTCTCTGAATGCCGAAGCACTTCCCTGAAAACCTTCGATACTCATTGCTCCGGCCAAATCAGCCAAGTCCAATAGGTATTCCATTTTCTTTAATCCCTTAATAGTATGTGCCAATATAAATTGTGTTCCATTGATTAAAGCCAATCCTTCTTTTGACTGTAATTCAAGTGGAGTTAATCCAACATGATCCAATACTTTTTTAGCAGGTAAAATTTCATTTCCTACCCAAAACTCCCCTTCTCCAATTAAAGGTAAAAACAAATGAGATAAAGGAGCCAAATCGCCAGAAGCGCCTACAGAACCTTGCTCCGGAACAACAGGAAGTAAATCATTTTCAATGAAATAAAGAATACGTTCAATAACTTCCAAACGAATGCCTGAAAAACCCTGACACAAAGCATGCACCTTACAAATCATCATAATTTTTGACAATTCTTTATCTATAGGATTTCCTACACCTACTGCATGTGTAATCAAAAGGTTGGTCTGAAGCTTATTGGTTTCAGCCGGAGAAATTTGGACATCACATAACGACCCAAATCCTGTATTTACGCCATATACAGCCTTATCCGAAGCAGCCATGAATTCTACTTTGCGACGGCATTCATTGACTAAATTCGCGATTTCAGCTATTACTGTTCCTTTCAATTCCCCTTTTGCAATAGCAATAACTTTGTCAACTGTCAATTGATCTATTCCGTATCTAAATGTCATTTTCTTTGTAAATTTTGTTTCTAACAAAGTTAAGCCTATTTTTGATGCTAAATAAGACTAACTTTATCATTAATTGATAACTATGAGTAATCAAATAGAATTAAGACACCTTTATTATTTTTTAACGGTGGCCAAAGAATTACACTTTCGAAAAGCAGCCGAAAAACTATTTATTTCACAGCCGGGTTTGAGCCGACAAATCAAACAGATGGAAGAAGAATTAGGCGTAAAACTATTCGAAAGACACAACCGTAAAGTCGTATTAACAACCGCCGGAACCTACTTATTTACAGAATTA
>JALRGZ010000268.1 GCA_023253295.1 Flavobacterium sp. | reverse complement strand
CCCTAAAAAGGCTAAAAGAGATTCCTGATGTTCTCCAACCTGTGTTAAAGGGATAATACAAATAATTAATAAGGCCAATATTGGATTGAAAAAACTAACAATTCCCCACATATTGCGAAGTGTTTTTGGGAACACACCCTGTTCTTGTTCTTCAACAAAATTAGCCGAGCTTTCAAAACCGGATATTCCAAGCATTGCTGCTGCAAAACCTAAAAAAAGAGCATGAGGAATTCCTTCTGAAGTAAGGGGAAGTTCCCAGTTGAGCTGAAATATTTCTAATCCGTGATTGAATAAAAACCAAGCAGAAGCAAATACTAATAAACTCAATGTTGCTAAATGAATAATAAAAATAATTACCGCTACAAATGCTGATTCGCCAATTCCTAAAATAGCTAAAAAAGTAAAGGCTAGTAGTACAACAACAGTTGTGATTTCCACATTTATAAAAGAAAAAGTACTATGCAGATAATGCATTCCTTCAGAAGCCGAAATTACAGCAGTTGCCATATAAGATAAAACGGTTAGAGTAGCTGCAAGTGAAGCCAATTTTTTGGAAGAAGTATTTAAAAGGACATTATAGGCACCTCCGTTTAGCGGAATAGCGCCAACAACTTCTCCGTATATTTTTCGAAATAAGAAAAGCACAACAGCAACAATAAGCAGTGAAATCCAAGCATATTGTCCTGCATACATGATGGTTAAGGCAGATACGTAAAGGCAGGAAGAGCTAATATCGTTTCCGCAAATGGCTGTGGCTTGTAACTCATTAAGTTTTTTGTGTATAACTTCGTTCATCGTTATGAGAATTATAGGCTTAATTTCCTAAAGATAGACAATTGATTTTTAACCTCCAATAGAGAATCAATAAGCTTTTCTTGTGAATTGTATAGATTTGATTGTAGTCTGATAAAAGAAAAAGCCTCGTAATAAATTACGAGGCTTTGTTTTCAGCGGAGAAAGAGGGATTCGAACCCCCGGACCTGTTACAGTCAACAGTTTTCAAGACTGCCGCATTCGACCGCTCTGCCATTTCTCCAGTATTTTACAATCGTTTCGCGATTGCGAGTGCAAATATAGAATGTTTTTATTGATTTAAAAAACATTTTTGTTAAAAAAAAGAGCTTTTTTTTTATCTTAAAATTAAGTTCTTTGTTATCTGTGGGTTATGGAATTAATTTTAAAAAAAACGTATTAATAATTGATGTATTCTGTAATTTCAAGACCGTAACCAATCATTCCAACGCGCTTAGTTTGTAGAGAATTCGATACTAAACGGATTTTAGAAATATCAAGGTCATGTAAAATTTGAGCTCCAATTCCATAATCCTTAATATCAATAACTACTTTAGGAGCTTTCATTGTTCCTTCTGCCTGAAGCGCTTTTAATTCAGTAATTCGGCTAAGTAAGTTAACAGCTGTCATATCTTGGTTAATAAAAATAACAGCACCGCGACCATTTTCATTGATGATTTGGAACATGGAATCTAATTGCTGATCTACGTTATTAGTTAATGTTCCTAATAAGTCGTTATTTACTTGTGAAGAGTGGATTCGGGTTAAAATAGGCTCTCCTAAATTCCAATTTCCTTTTGTTAAGGCAATGTGGATTTGTTTGTTGGTTACTTGTTCGTAAGCTCTCAAACGGAAAGTTCCAAAACGGGTATTGATATCAAAATCTTCCTTTTTGACAATGATGCTATCATGTTGCATTCTATAAGCAACTAATCCTTCGATTGAAACAATTTTCATATCGAATTTTTTAGCAATTTTCACCAATTGAGGTAAGCGTGCCATAGTACCGTCTTCGTTCATTACTTCAACGATAACACCAGCTGGTTTGAATCCAGCTAATCTTGCAAAATCAATTGCAGCTTCGGTATGACCAGTTCTTCTCAATACACCACCTTCTTTTGCAATTAATGGGAAGATATGTCCGGGTCTGGCTAAGTCATGAGGTTTTGTGGTAGAATCGGTTAATGCTAAAATAGTTTGTGCTCTATCTGAAGCCGAAATACCTGTAGTAACACCTTTTCCTCTTAAATCAACTGAAACAGTAAATGCAGTTTCCATAGGGTCGGTGTTGTTGCTTACCATGACGTGAAGTCCTAATTCCTTACAACGGCTTTCTGTTAATGGAGCGCAGATTAATCCACGACCATGAGTTGCCATAAAATTAATCATTTCCGGTGTTGCTTTTTCTGCAGCAGCTAAAAAATCACCTTCATTCTCTCTGTTTTCGTCATCAACAACTAAGATAATCTTACCTTGACGGATATCTTCGATTGCTTCTTCAATTGTATTAAGTTGTATTTTATCTTTGACCATTTTAGGAAGTTTTGTTTTTATTGGGTATAAGTTTTTGAAATAGTTTTTGAACAGGAGCTAAAATGACATCCATGTTAATTAAACCAATATCATTAGTTGCTCTATAGGTTAACAATATTGCTAGTGGAGTTAAAACAAAAGAAGACATCCAGGAACCCATAAAAGGTGTCATTCCGTTTTCTTGAGCAAATCTTTTTCCAAAAGTATTAATAAAGTGAAATGCAATAAAGATTAATACTGCAAAAATAATAGGTAATCCAAGTCCGCCTTTTCTAATGATAGCTCCTAAAGGAGCTCCTATAAAGAACATCATTAAACAACCATAAGCAATTACAAATTTGTCATATAAGGCTATTAAATGGCTGTTAATGTTTTTTCTTTTGGCTTCTAAATTACTTCGGCTTCCATCAATGCTGTAACCAATGCTACTGAGATTACTACTGGCTGTTCTTAGAATTTCTGATTTTTTAGTATTGTCATATAAAGATAAGATATTATTAGGTAGTGCTTTTTTCTTTTTGAGACTGTCTAAATTAGAAAAGTTGTTATACGTTTTGTTTTCGATAACGGTTCTTTGATTGATATTTTCGGTATAAGAAGCTATTTCAGTTTTGTAGTTTTTGTTGAGCGAATCTAAAGTATAGTTTAATTCGTTTGCTGTAAGCATGGTATTGGAATTGCTTACTTTTTCTTTATCAACATCCACATTGTTTAATTGAGATAAATCAATGTTGATTGTGTATTTTTTAAAAGAACTCTTTGCAAAGGGGTATTTCTTTCTGTCGGTATATTTTTTTGGAGTAATATCTTCGTAGTAATTTCCATTGTTTAAAACTAATTGCAGAATACTTGATTTTTCACTACTAATTAGTTCTCCATTTTTTGCTTTAATTACGGTTTTACTACCGTCTCCGGCAATAGATTTTTTATGAATTGTAATTCCTGATAATTTGTTTCCGTTTTCTCCAGATTTTTTATTGACTTTGATATTATAAAAGCCTACATCGCTAAATTGCCCTTCGGTAATAGCCATGGCAGGTTTTAACTGAGCAATGTTTTTACGGAAATTAATGAATTTATATTCCGCATAAGGAATGACATTATTGGCAAAAAAGAAGGCAATAACACTAAGAAATACAATGAATATAGTAAGTCCTCTCATAGCTCTTTGTAAAGAGATTCCTGAAGATTTCATTGCAGCAAATTCATAATTTTCAGCAAGATTACCAAAAGTCATGATAGAGGATAAGAGTACCGATAGCGGTAATACTAAGGGAACAATTCTTGGCATGGAAAAGAGTAAGAACTTAAGAATTAAAGTTATGTCTAAGTCTTTTCCTGCCAGCTCAGCAATAAAGAGCCAAATAGTTTGAAGGATGAATATAAAAAACAAGATTACAAATACCGTGGTAAATGTAATCAGGAATGTTTTTAATAAGTATTTATCGAGAATTTTCACGTAGAGGATTAATCTAATTTATTGATGTAGTAATTAGGATATTTATTAGCTACAAAGGTAAATTGATTTTTTGATAAAGGCTGGTTGGTTTTAAAAGAATTAACGGTTAAAGTTGTTTTAGTTCCTTTTTTTCCAGTTTCAATTAAATTGTAAATGTGTTTTGTTTGTACATCAATCCCTAATAAGATTTCTTTTCTTTGATCTTTAGCGTTGGTAGGGATTAGTTTGATGTATTGGATTTTACGTCCTCTTACATTTTGTAAAATGTCCATAGAGTATTTATAACCACTGTTAAAAAAGGTAAGCATTTTAGAAGGAGTCACAGCATTGTCGTCTTTTTCGTCCACCGTGGAGATGTTTATCTCTTCGTCTTCAGGAACAATAGTATATGTTTTTTTTCCATCGAATATTTTAGTCATTCCCATGAAATTCAATACATATTGATTGCCTTTTAAAGTTACATTTCCTTTGCTGTCTTGATTGATGTTCTCTTTACTATTGTTTAGGGAGTATTTAAAGTCAATTACGATATTATCATAACTTTTTACTTTAGCAGTAACTTGATCTAAAAGGCTTTTGGCTTTTTTGTCTTGTGCTTGCGTAGCAAAAGAAATTAGTAAAATAAATGTAAATTGAATAAACTTTTTCATTGTGTTAATTAATTATTTTCTTCATTATTAAAAAATTGATCAAGAGCTTGCATGTCTAGGATGTTAACAGCACGAGCTTTACTTCCCTCAAAAGGACCTACAATACCGGCTGCTTCTAATTGATCAATTAATCGGCCGGCTCTGTTGTAACCTAATTTTAGTTTTCGCTGTAGCAAAGAGGCCGAACCTTGTTGCGCATTTACAATAATTTCTGCTGCTTCTCTAAACAATGTATCTCTTTCAGAAATATCAATATCAAGATTAATGCCATTTTCTTCCCCTACATACTCAGGAAGTAGGTAAGCGGTAGCGTAAGCCTTTTGCGAACCAATAAAATCAGTGATTTTTTCTACTTCAGGAGTGTCGATAAAGGCACATTGTACACGCACCACGTCATTTCCATTAGTGTATAATAAATCTCCACGTCCAATTAATTGATCGGCTCCCTGAGTATCTAAAATAGTTCTGGAATCAATTTTAGAGGTTACTCTAAAGGCAATCCTAGCAGGGAAGTTGGCTTTAATTAAACCTGTAATTACATTAACCGATGGTCGTTGGGTAGCGATAATTAAGTGAATTCCAATGGCACGGGCTAATTGCGCCAAACGAGCAATAGGAACTTCTACCTCTTTACCGGCAGTCATAATTAAGTCGGCAAACTCATCGACTACTAGTATGATATAAGGTAAAAAACGGTGCCCATTTTCAGGATTTAATTTACGCGATTTAAATTTTTCATTGTATTCTTTGATGTTACGAACCATGGCGTCTTTCAATAATGAGTAACGATTGTCCATTTCCACACAAAGTGAATTCAATGTATTGATAACTTTGGCATTATCTGTAATGATTGCATCTTCCACATCAGGAAGTTTAGCCAGATAATGTCGTTCTATTTTATTGAATAAAGTAAGTTCTACTTTTTTGGGGTCAACTAAAACAAATTTTACTTCGGCAGGATGTTTTTTATATAATAAAGAAGTTAAAACTGCATTCAATCCAACCGATTTTCCTTGTCCGGTAGCTCCAGCCATCAAAAGGTGAGGCATTTTAGCTAAATCAACAACGAAGGTTTCGTTTGAAATTGTTTTTCCAAGCGCCACAGGTAATTCCATTTCGGCTTCTTGAAACTTGGTCGAACCAATAACACTTTTCATAGAAACCATAGTTGGAGTCTTGTTTGGAACTTCAATACCAATGGTTCCTTTTCCGGGAATAGGAGCAATGATACGAATTCCAAGAGCCGAAAGTGAAAGCGCAATATCATCTTCTAAACTCTTAATTTTAGAAATACGGATACCGGCTTCAGGGACAATTTCGTATAAGGTTACCGATGGTCCTACGGTTGCTTTAATTTGAGCAATTTCGATTTTATAATTGCGTAGGGTATCGACAATTCGATTTTTATTTTCTTCTAATTCCTCCTGGTTAATGGTTATTCCACCTGTTGAATATTCTTTTAGTAAATCAATAGTTGGGAATTTGTAATTCGATAAATCTAATGTTGGATCAAATAAACCAAAATCAGAAACCAAGCGAGCGGCTAAATTTTCTTCAATTACTTCTTCTTCTTCAGCAGCTTCGATTACAAAATCCTCATTTATAGGATTAATAATAGTAGAAGCGTTTTCAACAGCAGGTTTAGAAATTGGGTTTAAATTAATTTCTGAAGCATGACTAATAGTTGGTTTTAACGCTTCTTTATTAATTTCGAATTGAGAAGGTTTGAACTCAGGGATTTTTTCGACTATAGGTTCTTCTTTTATTTCTTCCTCTTCTTCCTTTATTGCAAATTCCTCAAGATTGTAAGCATTGTCTGTTTTAGGTGTTACAATATTATTTTCAATTGGAGTTGAGTCTTTTCTCTTGTTTTCAAAAAAAGATTGAATCTTTTCGGGAGATAATTTCATTTTGAAAATAACATAAACAATCAATCCAAAGATTAATAGTAATAATGTACCTGTTTTTCCAATGTAATCTTGCAGAAATAAATTTAGTTCGAAACCAATTGTACCGCCTAATTCGGGTAATGAAGAAGCAAAAAAGCCAAACAGTACCGATAAATTAATCATTACAAATAAATCCCAAAACCAGATGTTTTTTAGTTTTCGGCTTGATAAACCAAGAATTAAAAAGATTCCGCTTAAGAATAATAAACGGACCAATAGGAATGATGCGAGTCCGAAGCCTTTGTAAACAAATAAATCGGCTAGGTAAGCACCAAACTTACCCAGCCAATTTTTTACTATTTCAGTTCTGTTTGATAATTCCAGAACAGCACTTTGGTCTTCTTGTCCATAAATATAGAAAGAAACAAAAGCAACTAATAAAGCAATAGAAAATAAGACGAGTAGGCAGCCTAAAATAGTTTTATGCTGTTTAGACATTTCCCAAGACTTTAAAACTTTAGCTTTGGAATTATCTTTCGAATCTAAAGTCTCTTTTTTTGTTGTTTTTGCCATTCTATAAATTAACTAAACCTCTTAAATAAAGTGAGGTACGTATATAATTAAACCAATTATAATAGCTGTCAATGCTGCAAAAGAAACAGCTCCGGCAGCGATATCTTTAATAAAACCAATTCTTTCGTGGTAATCCGGATGAATAAAATCGGCAATTTTTTCAACCGCAGTATTTAATCCTTCAATGCTTAAAACTAATCCAATAGCAAAAGTTTGAAATAACCACTCCGTTTGATTTAATCCGATAATAAAACCTGCTACAGTCAAAATAACTCCAATAGAAGATTGGACCATGACACTGTGTTCGGTTGTAACAAGTTTGAATGCGCCTTTTACAGCGAAGCCAACACTTTTAAATCTACCAGTAACAAAGGTATTGTCTTTTTGAAATGCCATTAAATCAATATTATAGTACTGCTAAAGCAGTTTCGTAATTAGGTTCATTTGCAATTTCCGCAACTTGTTCTGTGTGTAAAACGGTACCCTCAGCATCAGTAACAATTAATACTCTTGAGTGTAATCCTTTTAATGGACCGTCAATAATTTCTAATCCATTAGTTTTCCCGAAACTTCCATCTTGAAAATCAGATAAATTTACTACATTTTCAATTCCTTCAGCACCACAAAAACGTTTTTGAGCAAAAGGTAAATCTCTTGAAATACATAAAACAACAGTATTTTCTAAATTAGCAGCAGCTTCATTGAATTTTCTTACTGAAGTAGCACAAGTTCCTGTATCGATACTTGGAAAAATATTTAAAACTAATTTTTTACCACTAAAATCGCTTAAAGAAGCTACAGAAAGATCGTTTTTTACTAATTTAAAATCGGCAAGTTTAGAACCTACTTTTGGTAATTCTCCTGCAGTGTTTATTGGATTTCCTCCTAATGTAATTGAAGCCATAATTAATTTTTTAATGAGGTTCAAAAGTATGAAAATTATTTAAGAATTGGGATTCTGATGAAAGATTTTAAATCAGGAAGGAAGGTTTTTTAATGCAGTGAAAATGGGAGAAATAGGGGTAAACGCAAAAAAATGCAATCAATAATGATGCATTTTAGTGCTTTTTTTAGGGTTTAAAATGTATTATTTGTCGATGGAACCCAATACTCTTTTCATAAAAGTATTTAATGCTTCTTTTTTATCGGTTCCGTCTTTAATTAATTTGTGTACTTCAAGTGCACCGTACATATTTGAAATTAATTCACCAATAACATCTAGTTCTTCGTCTTTAAGTGAAGAAACCTCTGTTAATGCTTCTAATACTTCAATAGTTTCGATGATATAATCTTGATCGTTCTCTTCAATAAACTGTGTCAGTTGTTTGATTACAGGTAATTTCATTTAGGTTTATGGTTTATTGTTAGTGGTTTGTTGTTGAAGTTTTTGGGTGAACCATAAACTAGAAACAACAAACTATAAACTTTTAAGCAATTTCGTTTACCAAATCAATTAACACTTCTTGCTTGTTTGTTTGTGTTTCGTTTACCAAATTTCCATTTACAAAAGTGGCAAAAGTTGGCAAATTACTCACATTCGCTAATTTTCTTGATTCAGGTGCATTTTCCGCATCAACCACAACAAAAGTTATAGCTTCATTTTCGGTAGCTAATTTTTTGAATTTTGGTTTCATAATTCGGCAATTACCACACCATGAAGCAGAAAATTGAACAACTACTTTCTCGTTTTGAGCCACTAAATTGGCCAAAGTATCTTCGTTTAATTCTATCAACATATCTTTTGATTTAAATTCCAATAGCTGTAAATCCCAAATTCAAAATCTTACGATTGAATTCAGTACATTTTAATTTTTGGAATGTTAATTATTTTTTTAAAAAAACTCCAAATCCCAAAATTGGAATTTGGAATTTTTACTATTTGGAAATTTGACTTCTTAGTTAGCGCTTAAGTAAGCAGCAGTACTATTTCTGTCAGCAGTCATAGCTTCTTTTCCTTCTTCCCAGTTAGCA
>JALRGZ010000232.1 GCA_023253295.1 Flavobacterium sp. | reverse complement strand
TCAAGACTGTTTTTGTCAATAAAATGTTGAACCCTTTCATTGTATTCTGAAGTAGGAATTTTGCCTACGCAAGCACCGTCACATTCGCTGATGGTATGTTGGAAACAATGGGTTTTAGTTTCATACAAACCTGTTAATTTTTGGCACAAATGATAATTGGCAGTGATGCGAAACAAGGCATTTTTTCCGTCAGCTGCATTGATATAGGAAGTAATTTCTTTTTTTCTTCCATCTGTTTTTTGCAACTTCAAACGCAGATAACCTTCATTATCTTTTTCAGAATAAATAGCCCAGGAGAAATGATTTTTTCTCGCCGATCTATTGTAAACTGGTTTGTTGATTTTGATTTCCTGAGTTTCTTTTATAACAGCAATGAGTTCATTTCCTGTTTCTTCATAAGTAACGGTAAAAACTTCTGCCTGTATTTTTTTTGCACTTCGGGTAACACCTGTGAAATGTTGATTGACTCTTTTTTTGATGTTACGGCTTTTGCCAATAAAAATAATTTTACCTTCTTCATTATGAATATAATACACTCCTGTTTTTGAAGGTAAACTTTGAATAATATCTAATAGTTTTGGTGCAATTCCTTTTTGAATTTCCGACTTAATTAAACTGCTAATGATGGTTTTTTCTACATCTTTGTCTAAAAGCATTTTGAACAACTTAACCGTTGCCATCGCATCGCCACTAGCACGATGTCTGTCGGCCATAGGGATACCTAATGCACGCACTAATTTTCCAAGACTATGCGAAGTTTGCTCAGGTAGCAATTTTTTAGATAACTCGACTGTGCAAAGTGTTTTAGTATTAAAATCGTATCCCAAGCGACGGAATTCCGTTCGAAGTATGCGATAATCAAAATCGGCATTATGAGCTACTAAAATACAATCGGATGTGATTTCAATGATGCGTTTAGCCACTTCATAAAATTTAGGAGCCGAGCGCAGCATAGCATTGTTAATACCTGTCAATTTTACCACAAAAGGCTGAATAGGAATTTCAGGGTTAACCAAACTGATGAATTGATCTATAATTTGATGGCCGTCAAACTTATATATAGCAATTTCGGTAATGCCTTCTTCATTGTACTGTCCTCCAGTGGTTTCTATATCTAATATTGCGTACAAAATAAGTATTCAGTTTACAGTTTACAGTTTACAGTTTACAGCTTTTTTAGAAAATTATCTTTCTCCAAAAATGCTGCTTCCTAATCTAATCATGTTGCTACCACAATCAATAGCTACTTTATAATCGCCTGACATTCCCATTGATAAAGTATTTATTTGACAGTTTTCAATTTTATAAGCTTTCAAGCTGTCATAAATTGCTTTTAAATGCTTGAATTCCTGTTGAATTTGTTCTTGATTGTCAGTAAAAGAAGCCATTCCCATTAAACCAACAATGCGAATGTTTTTCAAATTCCCAAATTCCTCTGAATTTAAAAGATTTTCTAATTCCTCCTCATCAAGTCCGAACTTAGTGTCTTCATTAGCTATATATATCTGCAATAAGCAGTTAATGACGCGGTCATTTTTTTGGGCCTGTTTATTGATTTCCTGTAATAATTTCAAGCTGTCTACTCCGTGAATCAAACTCACAAATGGAGCCATATATTTCACTTTGTTGGTTTGAACATGACCAATCATATGCCATTGAATGTCTTTTGGCATTTGTTCCCATTTATCGGTCATTTCCTGAATTTTGTTTTCTCCAAAAATTCTTTGACCAGCTTCATAAGCCTGCATTAAATCCGAAACAGCTTTGGTTTTAGAAACCGCAACCAGAGTTACATTTTCCGGTAAATTGGATTTAATATTTTCTAAATTAGTTTGTATTGACATCTTCAGCTATTTGTTTAATTAATTCAATTAAAGAAACTGTTTTGCAACTTTTTCTGCTTTTTTACTTTTGCTATAATCATAAAAACCTTCTCCTGATTTCACACCCAGTTTTTTGGCATTGACCATATTGACTAAAAGGGGACAAGGGGCATATTTTGGGTTTTTAAAACCATCGTACATCACATTCATTATCGAAAGACAAACATCTAAACCAATAAAATCGGCTAGTTGTAATGGTCCCATTGGATGCGCCATTCCCAGTTTCATTACATGGTCAATTTCGCTAACACCAGCTACTTTGTTGTACAAGGTTTCAATGGCTTCGTTAATCATAGGCATCAAAATTCTGTTGGCCACAAATCCAGGGTAATCATTGGCTTCAACAGGCGTTTTACCTAATTTTTCAGATAAATCCATAATGAACTTCGTTATTTCATCACTGGTGTTGTAACCACGAATAACTTCGACCAGAGGCATGATTGGCACCGGATTCATAAAATGCATCCCAATGACACGTTCAGGATGTGCTACTACGGCCGCAATTTGAGTGATGGAAATTGAAGAGGTGTTTGTTGCGAAAACAGTATTGTGCGAACAGTATTCGTTTAGCTTTCGGAAAATTCTAAGTTTTAAATCCAAATTTTCGGTAGCGGCTTCAATGACCAAATCAGCTCCTACAACGCCATCTTCAATGTCGGTATAGCAAATAATATTCGAAAGGGTTTTCATTTTATCTTCGGCAGTAATGCTTCCTTTGTTTTGCATTCTGTCCAGATTTGTAAAAATAGTGGTCATTCCTTTCTCCAAAGCTTCTTCGGAAATGTCAACTAATTTTACGGTAAAACC
>JALRGZ010000175.1 GCA_023253295.1 Flavobacterium sp. | reverse complement strand
CTGTCTTCTGTCTTCTGTCTTCTGTCTTCTGTCTTCTGTCTTCTGTCTTCTGTCTTCTGTCTTCTGTCTTCTGTCTTCTGTCTTCTGTCTTCTGCTAAACAGTTTTCCACTTAATATTACAGCCAATACTTGGTTTTTGATTAGGATTAATGATGCGATTGTATAAAATACTATCAATGGCGCCACGTAAATCACTTCCGCTTAAAGGAATTCCATTTCCGGGGCGGCTATCGTCCAGTTGGCCACGATATACTAATTTGTCTTGATTGTCAAACAGATAAAAATCAGGAGTGCAGGCTGCGTTGTAAGCTTTGGCTACTTCCTGAGTTTCGTCATACAAATAAGAAAATTCAAATTTATTTTCGAATGCAAATTCGGTCATTAATTCAGGTGCGTCTTGTGGATAATTGATTACGTCATTACTGGAAATAGCGATAATGCCTATCCCTTGAACTCGATAATCATTGCCAATCCGGACGACTTCTTCAATTACATGATGCACAAAAGGACAGTGATTGCAAATAAAAAATACTAATGTTCCCTTGTCTCCTTTTAAGTCTGAAAAAGAGAAGTAATTATCAGATACGGTATCTTTTAAACGAAATTCAGGAGCAATAGTTCCTAAGTCAATCATATTGGAAGGGGTTCGTGCCATTTTGCTAAAATTAATTTGAGGTTAAAGTTACTAAAATTGAAACTATTTGAGTGTTATAAACTAATTTTGAAAAATAATGAATTATGAAATTTTATGGATACTAATTTAACCTGGCCAGAATTTGAAAAAGTAGCGATGCATGTGGGGACAATCATCACTGTAAATGATTTTCCCGAAGCCCGAAAACCTGCTTTTCAGCTAACTATTGATTTTGGTGAGGTAATTGGAATTAGAAAAACTTCTGCACAAATCACCAAACGTTATTCCAAAGAACAATTGTTAAATCGACAGATAGTGGCTGTGGTTAATTTTCCTAAAAAACAAATCGGTAAATTTATGAGCGAATGTTTGGTTTTGGGAGCAGTTGGTCAAGAAGGAGATGTTATCCTATTGGCTCCTGATTATAAAATTGAAAACGGTTTACGAATAGGATAACAGTGTTTTTCTCTTATTTCTCAATAGGGAGGTTGTGATCTTGTCCCCATTCGGTCCAGGAACCATCATAAATGGCTTTAGGGGAATTGTTTAAGATTAATTCGTAAGCAATAAGATTAATACAAGCAGTAATACCGGAACCGCAGGAAAAATATAAGTTTTGATCCTGATGCGGTAAAATTTGTTTTAATTCTTCTTTAGGTAAATAATGACCGTCTTTTAAAACTTTTGTAAAAGGGAGGTTCACGGCATTTGGAATATGTCCACTTCGTAAGCCTTCTCGAGGTTCTTCGGTCTCGGCATTAAAACGATCTGATGAACGGGCGTCAATCACTACGGCTTCTTTTGAAGTGAGATTGCTTAAAAGCTGAAATTTGTTTTTAAACATTTCCGGTTTGAAATGAGCTTCAAAGTCACCTTTAGTAAATGATTGAGAACTTGTTTTTTGAATAGCACAGCCTTCTTTTTCCCAGGCTGGAAATCCGCCGTCCAACACCCAGACATTTTCATGTCCCATACTTTTAAACAAATACCAGGCTCTTGGGCTGGAATAGATTCCTTTGGTGTCGTAAACAACTATTTTACTGTGTTTATTTATCCCCAGTTTTCTGGCTTCTTCTGCAAAAGCTTCTGGTTGAGGTAAGGTGTTAGGTAAAGAGATAGAGGTATCGCTAAATTTATTTTTAATATCAAAAGTACGTGCGCCAATGATTTGTAAATCATGTGGAGGACTGTCTAAAACAGCATCCAGAATTATCAACTCGGGGTTGTCAAGGTTTTCTTTAAGCCAGCTTACAGGTACAATAGGAGTTTTCATGAGAAGTTTTTTTTGTGGTTATTGTAGTACTAAGTTACAAAAAAGGAATGGGCTTGTGTGATAAAGAATTGGTAAATAAAAAGCCTGAAAACTAATTTCAGGCTTAAAAAGTTATTTTGTTTCTAAAGTTTCGGCAGCTTTATGAACAACTAATTGAGGGAATGGAATTTCAATTCCTTCCTTGTCAAAAGTTATTTTGATTCTTTTTCTGAGTTCGCCGGTAATGTCCCATTTTTTGTCAGGAAGGCTTTCTCCTAATATTTTTAAAACTATTGAAGAATCGGCAAATTCATCGATACGTAAGAACTGTGGTGGCTGAATAATGAAATCTTTCCATTGTGGGGCGTTAGCTAAGTCGTTTCCTATTTTATTAATTACAGCAATTACATGTTCGATATCGGTACTGTATCCCACTCCAATGTTAATGTTGATTCTTGAGAATTCATTGGAAAGGTTAGAAACTTTTTTAATTTCTCCGTGAGGAATATGATGAACCGTTCCATCAATGTCTCTTAATGTAGTTTTGCGTAAGCTGATTTGTTCTACTTTTCCACTAGCCAAATCTAAATTGACAACGTCACCCACACGGTATTGATTTTCGAGAATAATAAAAAGTCCTGAGATAATATCACGAATAAGGTATTGCCCTCCAAAACCGAATGCCAAACCTACAATTCCGGCAGCTGCAAGGATAGGACCTATTTCGATTCCAAATTCTTCAAGAACCATTAAGGCTGTAATGCATAAAATAGCAATTTTTGATGAGGTGGAAAATATCTGGATTAGGGTGTTTTCTCTTTTTTCTTCGGCTTCTTTCGAAGAGTATTTGTCGGGTCTTACGGCTATACGAACCGCTTTTTCGATAAAACGACTTAGTATTTTGTTTAGAAAATATGCTATACTGGTAATGAAAATAATTTTAACACCACTCGTTAAAAGCCAAGGGATAATTAGTTCGCTGTATTCATTTATGTATTTGCTTGTGATTTCTTGCCAATTAATGGTTGTTAAATTCATAGTTTGGAATTTTTTATTAATGAAAAAGTCCAAAAACCGATGATTTTTGGACTTTATAAATTTTAACCTTTAAAAGTTTGATGAATATTAAATATCGTCAAAATCAATATCGGTGAAATTAGATATTTGAGGAACACCGTCTTCAATACTTAATTTATCAGTTGCGTATTCTTTTTTGAAATCTTTTTGATGTCTTTCTGAAATTACTTCTTCTCCTTTGTGATTTAAAACATAAGAAGTCATTTCTCCAAGGATTTCTGTGAATGCAGCAAAGTCTTCTTTGTACAAATATATTTTGTGTTTTTTGAAATGAAAAGATCCGTCTTCTTCAGTGAACTTTTTGCTTTCTGTAATGGTAATATAGTAATCATCAGCTTTAGTAGCTCTCACATCGAAGAAATAAGTTCTTCTTCCTGCACGTAAAACTTTAGAAAAGATTTCTTCTTTTTCTAACATGTCATTTTCTCTCATAATCCGTTCTATACAATAATATGGTTGTTAATTGAAACCAAAAATGATAAAAATATATGTATTAAGCAAGATTTATAGTAATTCTTTTTCAGAAAGTTGTTTTAGATAAAGATTTGCATAATAACCGTCTTGATTTATTAACTGGTTATGAGTACCTTGTTGAATAATCTTTCCGTCTTCAAGAATAATTATTTTATCGGCATTTTTTGCAGATGAGACTCTGTGGCTCACAATAATAGTGGTTTTGTCTTTGCAAATAGTACTTAGGTTGTTTAAAATAGCTTCTTCTGTTTCGGTGTCAACGGCTGAAAGACAATCATCAAAAAGTAAAATAGGAGGGTTTTTGATAATAGCTCTGGCAATCGAAACACGTTGTTTTTGTCCTCCGGAAAGTGTGATTCCTCTTTCTCCTAAAATGGTATCGTATTCTTTGTTAAAACCTTGAATGTTTTCATGGACTACTGCATTTTTAGCAGCTGTGATTACTTCTTCATGGCTGGCGTCTTCTTTTCCGAATTTGATATTGTTTTTGATAGTATCGGAAAATAAAAAAGCATCTTGCGGAACAATTCCAATGCTGTTTCTTAGGTCGAATAAGTTGAGTTGGCTAATTTCTTGTTTGTCGATTTTTATGGTGCCATTGGATACATCATACATTCTGGATATTAAAGAAAGAATGGTAGATTTTCCGGACCCTGTTTTTCCTAATATGGCTAGTGTTTCTCCTTTATGGATAGTGAATGAAATGTTTTGAAGTGCTGTAATATTAGTATCTTCATAAGTAAAACTCACATTGTCAAATATGATTGTGCCATCTATTTTTGATTTTTCAGGATTGTTGTTTTTTATCTCCGGTTCAATTTTTAAAAATTCATTGATCCTTTTTTGGGATGCTTCGGCTTCCTGAACCATTGAGGAAATCCAACCTAATGAAGCTACAGGCCAAGTTAACATGTTGATGTAAAGTATGAATTCGGCAATCGTTCCGATGCTTTTTAAGGTTCCGTTGATGTACATTAGTCCGCCAACGTATACTACTACTAAATTGCTGATTCCAATAAGAGCAATCATTAAAGGTCCGAATAAGGATTGTACACGGGCTAAATTCATGCTTTTATTTTTGCTTTCCAGAGCAAGAGCCTGCATGTTATCTTGATGTTGATTTTCCAAAGAATACGCTTTTATAACACGAATACCTGAAAATATTTCTTGTGTAAAACTTGAAACTTTTGATAAATATTGCTGGAAAGTAGTACTTCGCCTGTTGATTTCGGTGCTTAATTTAAAGATAACATAGGATAAAATTGGAAGAGGTAAAAGTGTGTATAGGGTTAATAATGGGGAGACTTTATACATGTATATAATCACAATGGTAAAGCGGATGAAGGTGTTGATAGTGTACATAACAGCTGGTCCTACATACATTCTTACTTTTGAAACGTCTTCGCTAATGCGATTCATTAAATCACCAGTGCGATTTCTTTTGTAAAAGTTTTGTGTTAAGTTTTCATATTGTCTAAAAACCTCATTTTTTAAGTCAAACTCTATACGGCGAGACATTACAATTAATGTTTGACGCATTAAGAATGTAAGAAAACCGGCAATTATAGATGTGGCAACAATAAGAAGAATGTTTGAAATTAATTCTTGTTGTATTGTTGATGTCGAGATTGTTGTGTCTTTTGAGAATGTTTCTATCGCTAAAAATGACTTGCTGATCAATTTTGGGGTGAAGAGCATGAAGATTTGTGCGATTATTGTGAATAAAATACCTAGTAAAAAATGGTATTTGTATTTGATGAAGTATTTATTTAAATAGAGTAATTCTTTCATTTTTTTAAGACATTCTATGTTGAAATGCTATTTTTTTTATTTAAATCTTGTTTTTATTTGATTTTTGAATTATTGAAATAATTCAGTTATTTTAAAAAATTATAAAAATATCGCTTTTAAAAATAGGATATGTGTTTTTTTTAATTAGTTTTGATTAGTCTTTTTGACGAATTCGTAAAATATTATCTAAAAAAAACTAACGCTATGGATGCTACTTTCGTAACAGAAAAGGAACTAAAAAAAATGGATCCTGTTTTTGGGCAATTATCATTTAATGATCATGAACAAGTTGTGTTTTGTAATGACAAAGATACAGGTTTAAAAGCAATTATTGGTATTCATAATACTGTAATGGGACCAGCTTTAGGAGGGACTCGTATGTTTAATTATGCTAGTGAATGGGATGCTTTAAACGATGTTTTGCGTCTTTCTCGTGGAATGACATTTAAATCAGCTATTACAGGTTTGAATATTGGAGGAGGAAAAGCAGTAATTATAGGCGATGTAAAAACACAAAAGACTCCTGAGTTGATGAGGAAATTTGGTGAATTTGTTCATTCATTAAGCGGAAAATATATCACTGCCGAAGATGTAGGGATGGAAACAAGTGATATGGATTTAGTAAGAGACGTGACTCCGTATGTAACTGGAATTTCAGAATCAAGAGGAGGAGCAGGAAATCCATCACCTGTGACTGCTTACGGTGTTTATATGGGGATGAAAGCAGCTGCTAAGTCTCAATTTGGTTCGGATAATTTGGCTGGTAAGAAAATTTTAGTTCAGGGTATTGGTCACGTAGGTGAGGCTCTTGTTGATTATTTGACAAAAGAAGATGCACTTGTAACTATCGCAGATATTAATAAAGAAAAATTAGATGAAGTAAGTGCTAAATACAGCACTAAAATCTTTACAGGTTCTGATCTATACGCTACGGATATGGATATTTACGCTCCTTGTGCAATGGGGGCTACTATTAATAACGATACTGTTTATAAAATTAATGCAAAAGTAATTGCGGGTGCGGCTAATAATCAATTGGCAGATGAAAATATTCACGGGGCTATTTTGAAAGAAAGAGGTATTACTTATGCACCAGACTTCTTGATTAATGCCGGAGGTATTATCAATGTTTATGCAGAGCTTGCTCATTATGATAAAGCTGAAATTATTAGCAGAACAGAAAATATCTATAATACAACATTAGAAATCATTGATTTTGCTGAAAAAAACAGTATTACTACTCATCAATCAGCATTAAATGTTGCGCAAAATCGCATTAATCAAAGAAAATTAGAAAATAGTAAATAAGTTAATTATAGTTCAATTGTGGTAGTTGCCATGGTTTTTATTCAAAATGAAAACCATGGCTTTTTTTATTGCAGAATTAAGAGCTATTCTCGAATTTTAATTTTATTATAAAAAAGGAAATGCTTATTTTTGCAGACTAATTTTTTAAAAGTTCTTATAAGGTGGTAAATAGACGACACATCCGCGTTAAAGTTATGCAAACCATTTATGCGATGCATCAAAACGGCTCTGATAACTTAGAAAAGGAAGAGAAATTCCTTTTTTACAGTATCGATAATATTCAAGATTTATACCTTACAATGATTTCTTCTTTGCTTGAAATTTGTAAAAAAGAATCTCAATTTTTGCACCTATCAAGTCAAAAACATTTAGCAACTGCCGCCGAACGTAATCCTAACGAGAAATTTATTAAGAACAGTATTTTTGAAATCCTTTCCGAAAACAATTCTTTAAGTATCGCTTTAGAAACAAGAAAAATCAATGCATGGCATTTGCATGAGGATTATATAGCCTTGTTGTTGCAGGCTATTAAAGAAAGTTCGTATTATCAAAAATACATGAGTAATCCTGATCGTTCATTTGAGGAAGATAGACAGTTAATTGTAGATTTGTTTACAGAAGTAATTGTACCAAATGAGAAATTGTATGAATTCTTAGAGGATGATAAGTTAACCTGGATTGATGATATTCCAATGGTAAACACACAAATCATCAAACAATTGAAAGCAATGAAACCTATCGACGATGATAATTTCAAAGTACCAAAATTGTACAAGGATATCGATGATAAAGATTTTGTTAAAGATTTGTTCCGTAAAACGGTTTTGAACGAAAAAGAATTAGCGAAAGAATTTGTTGACAAAACACCAAACTGGGATAGTGACCGTATTGCAGAGATTGATACGATTATTTTGAAAATGGCTATCTGCGAATTTTTGAAATTCCCATCCATTCCGGTAAAAGTTACTTTGAACGAATATTTAGAATTAGCCAAAGAATATTCTACTCCTAAGAGTAGTATTTTTATCAACGGTATTCTGGATAATTTGGTTAAGGAATTAGAAACAAGTAAAAAAATGATTAAAACCGGTCGCGGTTTAATGTAATACTAATAAAAATTAAAATAAAAGTTATGCAAGATTTAATGAAAATTGCTCCTTATCTACTAATGTTTGTGGTTCTTTATTTCTTTATGATCAGACCGCAACAAAAGAGAATGAAACAAGAAAAAGAATTTGAAAACAGCCTAAAAGTTGGTGATAAAATCATAACTAAAGGAGGTATTCACGGAAAAGTAGTTGAAATGACTGAAACTACAGCAGTTATTGAAACAATGGCTGGGAAATTAAAAATAGAGCGTTCTGCAATTTCAATGGAAATGAGTGCTTCTTTAGCTAAGAAATAATTATTTAGAATTTATTCTTGATAAATGAAAAGTCCCTTTTTGAGGGACTTTTTTTATGAAATTATTTTTTCTTTTTATTGTTCTTCTTTGATTTAGATTTGCCTTTTTTCTCTTTTAACTTCGCTTTAATTTTAGCTTTTTTGGCTTTCTTTTTTTTAGCCTTTTTCGCTTTAGCTTTTTTCTTTTTCGCTTTCTCTTTAGCAGCTGCTTTTTTGGCTTTCTTCTTTTTCTTTTTGTCCTTTTTCTTAGCCTTGTCTTTTTTGTTCTTTTCTGGAGCAGTCAGATCTTCAATTATAGTTTCAGTGGTAATTTCTGCTTCAGAAGTTGTCATCTCTTCAACGGAAGTAGCTGTAGGGACTGTAGTTATAGTTTCTTCTACTACTGTTTCAACAGCTTCGGTTACGGGGACTGTTTTGGTTCTTCTTCTGGTGGTTTTTGGTTTTTCTGTTTCTTGAGGAATGCTTTTTTCGATTTCTTCCGGATTTTCGCTCATAACATATAAAGATTTGGATGTTAGTAAAAATTAAGACAAACCAATTGATGGCTTTACTTATCTGTTGCAAAGTTTTGTTTCTTAAATTTACATAAAAATCAGTTATGTTTTAAATATTGGTGTTAAGAATGAAATGTATGGATATAAAAAAAGCTCCCGAAGGAGCTTTGTGAATTATTTTTTCTTTTTTGCTTTTGATTTAGCTTGTTCTAATCCGAAGTTTGGTAAAGCGGTAAGTTCTGCAATTTTTACAATTACTTCTACAGCCTTCTGCATACTTTCTACAGGAACATACTCGTATTTTCCGTGAAAGTTGTGTCCTCCCGCAAAGATATTCGGGCAAGGTAATCCCATGTAGGATAATTGACATCCGTCTGTACCACCACGAATAGGTTTGATGATAGGTTTGATATCTAAAGTTCTCATTGCTTTTTCGGCAATGTCTACAATATGTTTTACCGGAAGTACTTTTTCCTTCATATTGTAATATTGATCTTTGATTTCGGCAATAGCAATATCTTCGCCAAATTGTTTCGCATATTTCTTATTGATTTTGCGAACGATTTTTTGAATTTTCTCTTTTCTTTTTTCGAATTTCTTTTTATTGTGGTCTCTAATGATTAATTCAACCACAGTTTCTTCAATTTTTCCTGTAACATGGTGAATATGAAAAAATCCTTGGTAACCTTTGGTTCTTTCCGGAACTTCGTCTGCAGGTAATTCGTTGATGAAGTCGTTAGCAATTAACATGGAATTGATCATTTTCCCTTTGGCATAACCTGGATGCACACTTTTTCCTTTGAAAGTAACCTTTACACCAGCCGCATTAAAATTTTCGTATTCTAATTCACCTATTTGGCTTCCGTCCATGGTATAAGCCCATTGTGCGCCAAATTTTTCTACATCAAAGAAGTGAGCTCCACGACCAATTTCTTCGTCAGGGGTGAAACCAACTCTAATTTTTCCGTGTTTAATTTCAGGATGGTTAATTAGGTATTCCATTGCAGTTACAATTTCAGTAATCCCTGCTTTGTCATCCGCGCCTAAAAGAGTTGTACCGTCAGTTGTGATTAAAGTTTGTCCTTTGTATTGCAACAAGTCTTTGAAATAATCCGGAGATAAAACAATGTTTTGTGCTGCATTTAGGACAATATCTTTTCCATCATAATTTTCTACGATTTGAGGTTTTACATTGGCACCTGTAAAATCAGGAGTAGTGTCAAAGTGAGAAACGAATCCAATAGTAGGAACGTCATGTTCAACATTACTTGGCAAAGTAGCCATGATGTAAGCTTTTTCGTCAATAGTGACATCTTGCATTCCAATAGCTTTTAGCTCTTCGACAAGTTGATTGGCTAAGTCCCATTGTTTCGCTGTGCTAGGTGTGGTATTTGAATTTGGATCCGATTCGGTATCGACAGTTACATAACTGATAAAACGATCAATAATATTTTGCATATAATGGTATTATTTTATTGGTTTGCAAAGATAGTATTAATTTAGTGTATTGTAAACTATGCTTTATTGCATATTTTCTAAAATTTGGATGATTTTGTCTAGTTTCTCTATTTCGATTGAGTTTAATTTAGCAGCTAAGGCTTCTATTTCCAGTTTTGCTTCTTTGTTAGTAATGTAATCGTCTTGTGCCTGAATGCGATCTCTTTCGTTTTGGCGGTTTTGTGCCATCATAATAATGGGTGCGGCATAGGCGGCCTGAGTGGAAAACAGAAGATTGAGGAGTATAAAAGGATAAGCATCCCAATGATAAAAATATCCCACCAGATTTAATCCCATCCAGCCTGCAACAAAAAGAGTCTGAAGGATTATAAAACGCCAGGATCCCATTCCTCTGGCTACTGAATCGGCGATACGGCTTCCAAATTCCAGACTATCATAATGTCTTTGATGCCAGTTTTTATTGATGTTCATTTGCATAGTACTTTTTTTATTTAAAAGTAATGAAAGTTTGTTTAATTATTTAGGGTGTCGTTTTTAAATACGGTTAATTTCAATATAAAATTTTTGTCAAAGATGTTGTCTAAAAAATGAGTTCAATTGTTTCTTATTCGATTAGATAATTCTATTTTTGCACTCAAATTAAAAACCTATGTATAAACAGCTTATCCGACCGTTATTTTTTTGTTTTGATCCTGAAAAAATTCATCACTTTACGTTTTCGTTAGTTCGTGTAACTTCTAAAATTCCTGGTTTTTCAGCCATTTATAAATCACTTTATTTAGTAGATGATAAAAGATTAGAAAGAGAAGTTTTTGGATTGAAATTTAAAAATCCAGTAGGATTAGCGGCAGGTTTTGATAAGGATGCCAAATTATATAAAGAGTTGTCTAATTTTGGATTTGGGTTTATTGAAATAGGGACTTTAACTCCAAAAGGGCAAGATGGAAATCCTAAAAAACGTTTGTTTCGTTTAAAAGAAGATTCGGCTATTATTAATCGTATGGGATTTAACAATGGCGGTGTGATGGAAGCTGTCGAGCGTTTAAAATCGAATCCTGGTGTTTTAATTGGAGGAAACATTGGAAAAAATAAGGTGACTCCAAACGAAGAAGCAACTTCGGATTATGAAATTTGTTTTGACGCGCTTTATGATTATGTGGATTATTTTGTGGTTAATGTGAGTTCGCCAAACACGCCTAATCTTCGTGAATTACAGGATAAAGAACCGTTGACACAGTTGTTGCAGACTTTGCAAAATAAAAATTTGGCTAAGCCAAAACAAAAGCCAATTTTATTAAAAATTGCTCCCGATTTGACAGATGATCAATTGTTTGATATTATTGATATTGTAAAAGAAACCAAAATTGCAGGTGTAATTGCGACTAATACAACTATTTCGCGTGAAGGTTTACAGTCCGAAAATAAATCAGAAACGGGAGGATTATCAGGAAAACCGTTAACAAAACGTTCAACTGAGGTGATTCGTTTTCTTTCAGAAAAAAGTAATAAGGCTTTCCCTATTATTGGAGTAGGAGGAATCCATTCGGCTGATGATGCTATCGAAAAATTAGAAGCGGGAGCTAGTTTGGTACAATTGTATACCGGGTTTATTTATGAAGGTCCAGCCTTAGTAAAAGCAATCAATCAAAAGATTTTAAACAAGATGTAGACTTGTTGTAAAGTGATACAAAAAAAAGCGTAATTCTTTATGGAGTTACGCTTTTTTTTGTTCTTCCTAAATTTTGCCACTTTACAAGTTTTAGTATCTTTGAAATCTATGGAGCCAATAAAAATTACAGAATGTCCACGTGATGCCATGCAAGGTATTAAGAGCTTTATTCCTACTGAGAAGAAAGTATCGTACATTCAAGCCTTGTTGCGAGTAGGTTTTGATACTATTGATGTCGGGAGTTTTGTTTCGCCCAAGGCAGTTCCTCAAATGCAGGATACGGCAGCTGTTTTAGAGCAGTTGGATTTATCTAAAACAAGCAGTAAGTTATTGGCTATTATTGCAAATACCAAAGGTGCCGAAATAGCTTCACAATATGAGACTATTCGGTATTTGGGGTTTCCTTTTTCTATTTCAGAGAACTTTCAAATGCGTAATACTCATAAAACGATTGCCGAATCGATTGTGAGCATGCAGGAGATTTTAGAAATTGCCGATAAGCACAATAAAGAAGTGGTGGCTTACTTGTCTATGGGCTTTGGGAATCCTTATGGAGATCCTTGGAATGTTGATATTGTAGGTGAGTGGACCGAAAAATTGGCAACCATGGGAGTTAAAATACTTTCGCTTTCAGACACTATTGGAAGTTCAACACCTGAAGTTATCCGATATTTATTTAGTAATTTGATTCCAAAATATCCTCAGGTAGAGTTTGGTGCTCATTTGCATACCACATACGATAAATGGTTTGAAAAAATTGAAGCCGCATACCAATCGGGTTGTCGAAGATATGACGGTGCTATTCAGGGTTTTGGGGGATGTCCTATGGCAAAAGATGAATTAACCGGAAACATGCCTACCGAAAAATTACTTTCCTATTTTACAGCTAATAAAGAGAAGCTAAACTTGAATCCATTGAGTTTTGAAAGTGCTTATAATGAGGCTTCCAAAGTGTTTAATATGTATTATTAGTTAATCAAATAAGTACTAATTTTTTTAAAATTACGTTTTAAAAGTAAGTGGATTTAACCCTTAAAAAAATGAAAAAATATTGTTTCTATAAAATCATTTGTTTTCTTCTACTCATTGGAAGTGGATTTTCTTGTACGAGTGATTTGAACTTTGATCAGGCTAATGATTTAAAACTCACACCTGTTTATGAAGCGAATTTTAGCTATTTTGATGTGCCAGCAAAAAGTTTTGTGTCGGATACTGGAATGGAAATTCCTTGGGCGGGTGATGAATATGATTTTGATGTTTTTAGAGATAAATATCTGAATAGTTATTTACGAAAAGTAGATTTTTATTTCGAAATAAACAATACAATAAATAGACCTTTTTCCTTAAATATTGTTTTGCTCGATGCAAATAATAGAGCATTAACTACAATAAAAAAAGGTGTTCCCGCCTATTCAGGAACAGCTACCATTGTTACCAGTACTGAAATTTTTGAAAACAACAGATTAGAACTATTGAAAAAGACGGTGAAAATGGGCTTTTTAATAACAATAGGTTCTGGCTCTGCTTTGAATGCAAATAGTACAGGAAATCTTGTTTTACGTTCAAGTGCAACTGTTTATTTGGAAATATAATGAGAAAGAGCTTTTTATTTTTAATGGTGCTATTTGCAGTTAATTGTTTTTCTCAGAATAAGCAAGTGTTGTACAATCTTACTTCGGTTCCACAATCTCTGATGTTAAATCCCGGAGCGGATTTTAAGTATAAATATTATTTTGGAGTTCCATTACTTTCAGGATTTTCATTTAAAGTAGGTTCTACAGGTTTTTCTATGTATGATTTGTTTGCAAATGATGGAGTCGATTTTAATCAGAAATTCAGAAAAGTAGTTTATTCCACAACAAGGAATGATCATGGAGCTATTAATGAGCAAATTGAAATTTTTAACGGAGGAGTTAAATTAGGAGACTGGCTTGAAGATAAAGGTTACTTGTCTTTTGGTTTGTATCAGGAATTTGATTTTTGGAGTTATGTTCCTAAGGATCCGCTCGTTTTGGCATTATATGGTAATCAAAATTACATAGGTAAATCATTTGATTTGTCGGATATAAGTGTTAAAGCAGAGGTGCTTACGGTATTGCATCTGGGGTAT
>JALRGZ010000113.1 GCA_023253295.1 Flavobacterium sp. | reverse complement strand
TTCTTCTATGATTTGTGGAAGCACACCTTGAAAATCTTTACGATAATATGTTTCATTGGCAGCTCTTACAAAATCTTTTCTTTGTCTTTTAGCAGGTTCGAAGAAACGGGAACTTTGCCCCACAAAAACTTTTTTACCAGTCTTCTCGCTCAGTTCTAATAACTCCTTTGCATCTGATAAATCATCAATAAATGGTTTAGTACAAACCACATGTTTGCCATGCAACAAAGCCTGTTTTACATGCTCGGCGTGTAAATGATCCGGAGTATAAATAGCGATGATATCAATAGCCTCGTCTTTCAACAAATCATCATAATTGGTTGTGTAATGTGGAAAATCAAATTCCTTAGCTCTTTGCTTGCACAATTCTTCATTTCTGTCACACACTTTTACCAGTTCTAATTTACTGCTTTCGATAGCAGCAGACATGGTACTACGTCCTTCTCCAAGACCTAAAATGGCTATTTTTAACATCGGTTACTTTTTATTTAATTATTTGTGTTTGCCACGAATTCACTAATGTTTTTTCTAATCTGCTCTTTTAAATTTCACCAATTTAATTTGAGTAATCATTTCCAAGCTTTTTTAAAATATCATTCGTGAATTAGTGGCTATTTTATTTGTCTATCTTTTTTAAAAAAATCCAGGTTTCACCCGCTTTGGCGTCTTCAATTCCGGTTTGGTACTTTTTCATCAAAGCATTCCACTCGTCCACTCTCGGATTATTTTCGGTTGTTTTTGGATTTAATTTGTCTAAATCTTCTCCTTTTGGAATACTGATAATCAACATCAATTGGCGACCATTTTTAAACACCTGTAATTGTTGGAAATCGGCATTACAGAAACCTTTGGCGATTTCCGGCCATTTTTCAAATTGAGTTGTGTGATAATCCAGATATTCCTGTTGCATTTTTGGATTATCAACCAAATTAGCTGTCAGGACAATATTTTCCCATTCTGATGCCGGTTTGGAATTTGGGCATCTTTCAAAATTTTGGAAATCATAAACCGGTTTTTCGTACACTTTGATTTTCAAATCAGGGAAAGCCAAAGCCAATTTTTTCTTCACTCGTTCCGGTTGATTCATCAAACCGTAAATTACCAAATGATTTTCCCATTGGTACAATTCTTCACCTACGATTCTAAACCCTTTAATCGTCGATTTGATTTTGGCAATATCAAAATCTTTTCCAACCAATTCTAAAGCTACCGACTGTGGCATTTCCTGTAATCCCCAGGTTTCATCTACCACCACTTCTTTTTTCAAGTTAGCAAATGGAGCTCGAATTCCAGCATTCTCTTTTACCGAAGTACTCACAAACTGATTGTTGTCCTGCCAAATATTTCCGGCCGGTCCATTGTTGTTTTTCAGGATTTTTTGAATAGGAATCCAGTTGTTTTTGATAGTAAAACCCTGAGAACCTTCATCGGTGTACAAATACAACCATAAAAATGGGTCGTGCGCATACGGACTGTTGTAGACTTTGTCAATATAATTTTCCTCAATGCGGCTATCCGGCTGAGAAGAAAGCGTATAAATCCCCGCAACATCGTGCAAATGTTTCGCATAATGATGGATTTTGTTAGCCAATATTTTATTGTTGCGCATTACATTTTCGGTGTGCGTCCAACCCCACCCCATCGAAATTCCGCTGTAAGCCACATCCGAAATTTCGTTATGCTCAATCGTTAGATTTTTAACAAAACCGGCTGCAATACCTAAACAACCCCAATCTTCATTGGCAACATTGGTAATCATATTATCTGCCACTAGTTCATTCGAACAAACTTCTCTTTCGTCTTTTACTTGCAATGGCAAATGTGCTTCGAAAGGCTCTTCGGAAAATACTCCTAAACAAATTCCGTTTCCGCCAATGTCTTTAAATAAATTTCCCTGAACGGTATTGTGATTCGTGCCTTTGTTCAAATCCAATCCAGTAGATGATAAATGTTCAAAACTACAAGCCTCAAAAGTATTATTATGAGCAAAATTTACTTCAACAGCTGCTCTTGGACGTCCTACCCATCCTTGATTTTCCAAAGATGCCTGATTAGGCGTTCCAGGAATTTTCAATTTATAAGCATCCAGCAAATACATTCCCGCCTGCAAAGGCACATGCCCTTGTTGCGACGGACGAAGCCAATTGCTGTATTGAAATGAAATTCCTTTGAATTTTACGTCGTGAACCGTTGAATCTATCGTTCCTTTTACTTCAACCAAATTCTCTAAAACCGGTGCAATCACTTTGGCCTTAGCCATATCCTCTCCCTTTCTTGGGATATAATAAATCTTCGCTTTTTTTCTATCCAAAAACCATTCACCTGCTTCATTAAGCATAGACATCCCATTGTTTAAATAGAAAGCCGAGTTTCCGTTGTTTTTAGAAATCCAAGGCGCCGGCCAAGGATGCTCGCTTTGAATGCGACTTTCCGGTTTTTCAAATGAAAGTCGGGCGCTGTCTTTAACTACCTCAATATTTTTAATACGCAAATTAGCAATGGCCCACCATTGTACGATAAACATTTCCATTCCCGGTTCAAATTTTACCGACTTGTCTTTGAATGGAATCCAGCAGGTTTCGGTGGTTTTATCCCAAGATAAAATACGCTCCATTTTATTGCCAGCAGTACTTTTAGCTCTTACCGCTTTAGTATCATTTACCCATAATTGTCTGTAGTTAATAACTTCACCAGCGATCTGAGGAGCATCGGCAACCCACACCGTTCCTGCTTTTAATCCGTTGATTACTGTAGTTGTTTTTTTCCAGTTTTTAATTGGAATCCCTCCATTAAAAATAGGTTTTGAATTCACATCTGATTCAATAATCGTTGGACTATCCGGAGTTCCAGAGTCTTCAGGTCTTACAAATAATGGTTCATCAAAATAATAAGTTCCGTCTTTAATGATAATATGAATTCCACCTTGAATCGAAGTATCTTTTAGGCGACGTAACTCTCTGGCTTTTCGCAGTGCCATGTGAACAGTAGCCAGTGGACTTGTTTTCGTCCCATCATTAGCGTCATTCCCATTCGGTGCAACCCAAATATCCGCTGCCTGCATTGAAAACATAGTGAAAAACAGCAGAGAGAAAGACAAGAAACGATTTCGATTTTTTAGAAACATAAAATTATTTTTAAATCAAGATTCACTTTGTAGGTTAACCATTTATGCAATCAAGTTTTTTCAAAAAATCCAAAATGTAAACGTTATCATTTTGAAAGTAAAAAAAAAAGTCTGACGACTCTAATAAGCTTGAAATAAATAAATTGGGTTGGGCAAGATACCTAATTTTATTCAAAAAAAATCATATTTTTAAACAACGGTCGATTTTATAAAAACTTCCATTATCTCAATAACTCATTTTAATAATTATCTTTATACCAATTTAATACAAAATAGTTTATGAATTCCTTTTTACTACCAAAAAACTTAAGGGAGAAAGATGAGCACGGTAATTACGGCGTCTGGTGGCACGAAAACAATCCCGGACCATTAAAAAAACTACCTTTCATCAAACAATTTGGTAGTATGAAATTTTCAAAAGTTCGTATTGACGAAACCATGCGTCCGCACCTGAATGACGGAATCGAAATTCATTATGTCAACAGCGGCAAATACGATTGGGTAATTGAAGGCAAAGAAATCGAACTCTTACCCGAAAATTTATCCGTTACAGCTCCCTGGCATGAAAACGGAAGTGTTTCCGGAATCATGGATATTGGTCAAATCAACTGGATTATCATTAAACCTTCAGAATTCGCTAAAGATAGAGCTCTCAATTTTGGTAGTTGGAGCAAATTATCGAAAGCTTTTCAACAAAGTTTAGGCGAAATGATTGGCGACGCTAACAATGCTGTATTGGATAAAGCTAAAAACTTCAAAAAGTATTTTGACGAATTAAGAAACGAATTGGCTTACCAAGAAGAAGGTTTTGAAATCAAAGTGCAAAACATTCTGGAAAATCTATTTATCGATTTGCATCGACATCTTTCAAATAAAATTCATAAAAACCAAGAAAGCGATAGCTTCATTGAAAAGTTAAGCCAACTCATACTTAGTGATTTGACCAAAAAATGGCACATTGAAGACTTAGCTTCGGTTTTTAATATGGGGAAAACCAAATTTACTTATGAAGTCAAAAAACTCACTGGATTTCCTCCCAATAGTTTTATTATCAGTCTTAAACTGGAAAGAGCAATCGAGTTGATTAAAAACAATACCAACATTAGTATGACTGAGATTGCCTATAATTGCGGATTTTCGTCCTTACAGCATTTTACTTCTACCTTTTCGCAACGCAATGGCATTAGTCCAAGAAAGTATCAGTTACAACAATTGAAAAAGAAGAAATAATTCAGAAAAAGCATCATCGTTAATAAATCCTTAACGTACAATCAAATCCACGCTCTATTTTATACATTTGAGCAAGAAAATTCAAAAAACCAAATAAAAATGAAAAAACTAACGTTCCTTTTGTTGCTTACAGGAGTTTATACTTTTGCACAAACAACAATTGAAAAAACTAAATTTACAGCTTCAATTGCCAACAGGACTATTGACACCTTAGTAATAGAAGGCCCTCAGAAATTTGTAAAAAAAATTGCAGTAAACACAAAAGGGGAATTTCAGGATGAATTAACCATTTCAAAAGGATTTTACCGATTATCTTACGGCAAAAAAACAAGCTCTATCTACTTTATTCCTGGAAAAAACTTAGAATTGAATACGGATGAAAATAATTTCAACGAAAAACTAACTTTTAAAGGAAATGGGGCAAATGAAAATAATTACTTGGCTCAGGTAGTTACCCGAACCAATAAATTCGTTTCAGATATCTTTTCAAAAGATCAAGCTGACTTTGACAAAGCATTTGCTGAACAAACTGAAACTGAAAAAAACGCTTCAGCAACAGCAAATTTGGATACTGAATTCAAAGAGAACATTTCAAAAAGTATTGAAAAAACTTTGAACAGTATAAAAATCAACTATTCAAATAAACAAAAAGCGAAAGAATTAATTGGAAAAGCTGCTGTAGATTTTGAATATGAAAACCACAAAGGAGGAAAAACCAAATTAAGCGATCTAAAAGGAAAATATGTTTTCATTGACATTTGGGCTACTTGGTGCATGCCTTGTCGTCAAGAAATTCCATACTTGCAAAAATTAGAAGAAAAATACAAAGGAAAAAATATCGAATTTGTGAGTATCTCTGTAGATGTTGAAAAAGACTATGAGAAATGGAAAAATATGGTTTCTGAAAAACAATTAGGAGGCATACAATTAATTGCTGATAAAGACTGGAAATCTGACTTTGTCACTACTTATGGAATTACCGGAATACCACGTTTTATGCTGATTGATCCAAAAGGCAATTTTGTTAGTAATGATGCGGAAAGACCTTCGAATCCAGAATTAATTACTCAATTAGATTCTTTATTAAATTAACGAGAGCATAAAAAAAGCCTTTCTTAATAGAAAGGCTTTTTAATTTATAAGGATTCTACCAGTAACCAGGCATCTGGATTTTCTGATTCACGAACTTCGTTTTTCACTTTTTGAGCTTCAGCATAAGTAGCATAACTACCATAAAGTACTGGATATAAACCATGCTTATTGATTTCTAATCTACGAGCGTTATATCCTTCTTTAACTAATTTTTTAAATACCTGCTCAGCATTTTTTTCATCTCTAAAAGCACCTGCTACAACATGGTAAGGCATTTTTACCTCTTTAACTTCCTCTACTTTATCCGATTTCACAGAAAGTGTTACAGGAGCCAATGGACTTTTGATAAAAAAAGTTGCTTCCTGAATTTTAGATTCCACTTTCTTTTGAACCGCTTTTTCAACTAAAATAGTTTCCGTTTCAATTTGATTATTATAAACCGAATAAGCAGCAGTTCCAGCCAACCCTAATCCAAGGATAAAAATCGCAGCATATTTCAAATATGAACGACCACTTCTTTCTTCTGGAATTAAAGCAACTACCTCTCTTTCTTCAACTATAGTTTCCTTTGCTTCAACATTTTCACGTTTCATCGCAGGAGCAATAAAAGATGCTAAACCAAAAGAAGAAGTCAAATAGTTCTTTTGCTCAGATGGAGTAAAGATTAAATTATCAGTAGCATTCAAAACAAAACTTCCCACATTTTTAACGTTCAAAGTTCGGTTTTGTTCCAATTCTTTTTTCCAATTCAAAACTTCATATTGAATGGCACTGATAGCATACTCATAAGAAGTCTTTTCAGCTCTGGCTATATGATTTGCTAATAAACCATCATTGTTTTTAATGTTGGTATTAAAAGAAATTAATTTTTTAGGCGGATAAAAAGAATTAGCGCTCTCAACCCATTGTGCCGATTGGATTTCGGTCAAAAAAGCACCGAATCCCGGAATCGTAACGCATTGATAACGATATAATAGTTGGCTTATGTAGTGTTCTATATTCATATATACAAAGTTATACATCCAATATAGTTATCAAAATTTTATTCACAATTTTTATTAACAATTCAGAAGAAAATTTATACATTTCAATTTCAAATATTTAGCATGACAACATCCGAATTATTTTACACATTAGCACTGTTAAAAATAGAGGGCGTGGGCGACATTATGGCTAAGAAATTAATGGCACATTGTGGTTCAGCTGAGGCAGTTTTCAAAACAAAACACCAACATTTATCCGCTATTGACGGTGTCGGCAGCGCATTATTAAAAAATTTAAAAGACCAAACAGTTTTTGACAAAGCCCATAAAGAATTAGAGTTCATCCAAAACAACCACATCAACGTTTCCTATTTTCAGGACGAAAATTACCCAGAAAGACTCAAACATTGCGTAGATGCACCTGTATTACTATTTACTGCTGGAAACATCAATTTAAAAAACCGAAAAATCATCAGTATTGTAGGTACACGTCAAATTACTTCTTATGGCGCGGAATTTTGTAAAAAATTGATAGAAGATTTGCTCCCGCTTGATCCTGTAATTGTTAGTGGATTTGCTTACGGAGTGGATATCGTAGCGCATCAACTGGCCATAGAAAACAATTTGCAAACCATAGGGGTATTAGCACATGGATTGAACCAAATTTATCCAAAAAACCACAAGAAATACATGGCTAAAATGGAGCTAAATGGCGGATTTATGACCGAATTTTGGAGTTCCAGCAATCCGGATAAAGAAAATTTTGTCAAAAGAAACCGTATTGTAGCGGGTATTGCCGAAGCTACCATTGTCATAGAATCAGCTGAAAGAGGCGGCTCGTTGATTACCGCTAATATGGCTAATGATTACAACCGGGATGTTTTTGCCGTTCCGGGTAGAACAACAGATAAATACAGCGCTGGCTGTAATAACCTCATTAAAACCCAAAAAGCAAATGTACTGACTTCTGCTGCCGATTTGGTTTACATGCTCAACTGGGACATCAAAGAAGAACCCAAAGCCGTCCAAAAACAACTCTTTGTTTCCCTTGACAACGACGAACAAAAAATTTACGATTACCTACTAAAAACTGGCAAGGAATTAATGGAT
>JALRGZ010000081.1 GCA_023253295.1 Flavobacterium sp. | reverse complement strand
CGATTTCGTCATGTAATGAACGTCCGATTAGGTCATAATCCTGAGTGTATAATCCGGCTACCAATCCGCCTACATTTCCCCATTGGGTGATGGCACTTTTTAAGGAAACGTTTTGTTTCAATACCGAACGGGCATCTGAAGTTTTTAATTCGATTTGCGGGTGAATAACTGTTGCGTACAATTCGTTCGGACTGTCAATTTTGATGATATCCAAAGGATTTGAACTTCTTACTAAAGTAAATCCGCCTAAAAGGGCAGGGGCAACGTTATCGGCATGGGCGTTTCCGGATGCTAATTTTTCTCCCTGCATGGCAAATTTTACCAGTTCTTTTCGGCTAAAAGGATTTCCTAATAATTCATTGGCAGCAAAAACAGCTCCGGCAGAACTCGCCGCCGAACTTCCAATGCCGCTTCCGGCTTTGATATGTTTGTAAATTTCGATTTCGAACCCAAATTCGGCCTCTACTTCATCAAGCATAGCCAATAAAGCAACACCAGCAACATTTTTCTCTGCTTCCAAAGGTAAATTGGCACCCTCAATCTTGGTGATGCGAATGCCTTTTTCGGCTGTTTTGCGAACAATCATTTCGTCACCTACATTGTCCAAGCACAATCCTAATACGTCAAATCCGCAGGAAAGGTTGGCAATGGTTGCAGGGCAAAATACTTTTACTTCATTCATAAATTTATGTTGTTGGTTGTCAGTTGTTGGTTGTCGGTTGTTGGTTGTCGGTTGATTTTGCTATCAACCATCAACTAAAAAACTTTAAACTAAATTATACGTTTCCTATTCTAATTACATCGGCAAAAATTCCCGAAGCTGTAACCGCTGCTCCGGCACCAGCACCTTTTATTAATAAAGGTTGGTCTACGTAACGGTCTGTATAGAATAATACAATGTTGTCTTTTCCTTCTAGGTTATAGAAAGGATGGTCTTTTGGGATAAATTGCAATCCTACGCTTGCTTTTCCATTTTCAAATTGAGCCACAAATTTTAAGCGGCTGTCTTTTGCTTTGGCTTCCGCCAAAATTCCTTCAAAATGGCTATTGTATTCAATTAAGGATTTGAAGAAATCTTCGTTATTGGTTGTTGCCATACAAGCAGCAGGCAAGAAAGATTGGTTTTCAATATCTTCGATTTCCATTTTATAACCGCTTTCGCGAATTAAAATCAGGATTTTACGCGCTACGTCAATTCCGCTCAAGTCAATTTTTGGATCAGGCTCTGTAAATCCTTGTACTCCCGCTTCTTTAACCACATCATGGAACGAATAATTTTCGTCAAAATTGTTAAAGATAAAGTTCAAACTTCCCGATAAAACCGCTTGAATTTTATGTACTTTATCACCTGAAGCGATTAAGTTTTTCACCGTATCGATAATTGGCAATCCAGCACCCACATTCGTTTCAAATAAGAAAGGAGCATTGTATTGTCGTGATAATTTTTTTAGGTTTTTATAATTATCGTATGCCGAAGCACAAGCAATTTTGTTACAAGTTACCACACCTACACTTTGTTTCAAGAAACGCTCATAGATAGCCGCAACATCAGCATTGGCAGTAATATCTACAAAAATAGAATTACGCAAGTTTAATGAAGTTACTTTTTCGATAAACAATTCCTTGTTAGCTGCTTCTCCGTTTTCAAGAGTGGCTTTCCAAGAATCCAAATCAATTCCGTCATCGTCAAAATGCATTTTTCTGGAATTGGATAAAGCAATGACACGAACGTTGATTTTTAGATTTTCTTTTAAGAATTTCTTTTGTTGGTGGATTTGCTCGATGAATTTTTCACCTACATTACCCACGCCCATTACAAATAAGTTTAACTGCTTGGTGTTTTCTTCAAAGAAGTTTTCATGCAGCGTGTTCAATGCTTTTTTAACGTCTCTTTCGTTAATTACAGCCGAAATATTTCTTTCCGAAGCACCCTGAGCAATCGCACGGATGTTTACGTTGTTTTTTCCCAATGTACTAAACATTCTTCCACTTAAACCTTGGTGGTTTTTCATGTTTTCACCTACCAATGCAATGATGCATAAGTTTTTCTCTACAATGCATGGATCTATTTTATTTTGGGCAATTTCAATTTCAAATGCTTTATTGATAGCTGCTTCAGCAATATCAGCATCAGAATTTAAAATACCAATACAAATAGAATGTTCAGAAGAAGCTTGAGTAATAAAAATAACATTGATTTCTTCTTGAGATAATACTTCGAAAAGTCTTTTTGAAGAACCTGAAACTCCAATCATTCCAGGTCCTTCAAGTGTAACCAAAGTAATATTGTCAATATGACTGATTCCTCTTACCGGACTTCCGTTTGGAGTTGAAATATTTGAAATATAAGTTCCTTCGGCCTCTGGTTCGAAAGTATTTTTGATATGAATAGGAATGTTTTTTCTTAAAACAGGCTGGATTGTTGGCGGATACAAAACTTTGGCACCAAAATGCGATAACTCCATTGCTTCCTGATACGAAATAGAGGCAATAGGCCTTGCTTGTTTTACAATTTTAGGATTAGCAGTAAACATTCCGTTTACGTCAGTCCAGATTTCTAATTCGCTTGCATTTAATGCTCCGGCAATAATGGCAGCGGTGTAATCAGAGCCACCACGTCCTAAAGTGGTATTGATTTCATCCAAAGAACAAGCAATGAATCCGGGCATTACAGTTACCTGAGCTTCATTTGTGCTGAAAAATGTTGTAGTCAAAGCATTAGTTACCTCAAAGTTAACCGCAGCTTTTCCGTAATTATTATTGGTTTTGATTAACTCACGGCTGTCTTTGTAGCTACTGTTTTTTAGGTTTTGTTTTAGTGCTTCGGCAATAATATAAGAGGAAAGTAATTCTCCAAAACTTAAAATCGTATCTGATGTTCTAG
>JALRGZ010000069.1 GCA_023253295.1 Flavobacterium sp. | reverse complement strand
CAAAATTTGAAAATATAGCCGTTAAAAACTTGGATTTTGAATGGTGGGAAATGAGGGGAAATGGTGGTTTTGAGGATTTTGAGGTTGTGTAGGGGTATGAAGGTTGGTTGTAGGTTGGTTCTAATGGTAAATTGGGATGCTCTTTCATACTAGCTATGTATTTTGATGAATTGGTGTTAAGAAAATGTTCAAAATTTGAAAATATAGCCGTTAGAAACTTGGATTTTGAGTGGTAGTAAGGGGATATGAGGGGAAATGGTGGTTTTTGAGGATTTTGAGGTTGTGTAGGGGTATGAAGGTTGGTTGTAGGTTGGTTCTAAGGGTAAATTGTGGTGCTCTTTCATAGTAGCTATATATTTTGATGCACATAGCCTTTGCCATTTTTAGTATAAACCAAAATTCGTTTTTTAGCTTGTGGATTAGCAAACACAGAGTTTAAGCCAAAAACAATTATAAGCAGTAGTAGTTTGATTTTCATAGTTTTATATTTATTCTAATTATTAACCGAATTCCTTAATAATATAACTCTCTAATTCTTTCATCACATTATCTAAATCATGCTTGACTCTAAAATCAGAAATCCTATAAACTTTTAATCCTAAATCAACAAAAGAAGCTTCTCTCATTGTATCGTATTCCTCTTTATCATTATGACTTGAACCATCAATTTCTATAATCAAGCCGAGAGATTTTACGTAAAAATCAACTATAAAACTCCCTATGATTCGCTGCCTGTCGAAGTCTAAAGACCAAAAAGTACTGTTTCGTACCTGTCTCCAAAAAACAACTTCCGACAAAACTCCTGCTTTTCGCAAAGCTCTGGCTCTGTCTGATAATGCTTTATTATACGGCAATAATCCGATACTTCGTCTATAAATAGGTTTCTCATGAATATAAGTGACAATTTCAGGTTTCATAATCTGACTTATTTCTTGTTTCATGTATATTAGCCACCCCGCCCTACGGGCACCCCTCCTTAGGAGGGGAAATACATCCTCCCTAAAAAAACCGTATTCTGGGCACACGTTACACTTCCCCTCTTTTTAAGAGGGGTGCCCGTAGGGCGGGGTGTCCTTTACACATTATCATAACATATTCGAATATAAAAAGAAAATCCCAAACTCCATAAATTGGAATTTGGGATTTATATATAGGAATTTGTATTTACTACAATTCAAATGCTTTTTTAGGATTTCCACCGCAAAGTAATTCTACCGGGTTTTCTAAAGCTTCTTTTACAGCCACTAAGAAACCTACAGACTCACGACCATCGATAATTCTGTGGTCATAAGATAAAGCGATGTACATCATTGGGTGAATTTCAACTTTACCGTTTACAGCGATTGGACGCTCGATAATGTTGTGCATTCCTAAGATTCCAGATTGTGGAGGGTTGATAATTGGCGTAGACAACATCGATCCAAATACACCACCGTTAGTGATTGTAAATGTACCACCTGTCATATCATCCACCGTAATTTGACCATCACGAGCTCTTAAAGCCAATCTTTTAATTTCAGCTTCAATTCCGCGGAAAGTTAAGTTTTCTGCATTACGAACCACAGGAACCATTAATCCTTTTGGTCCAGACACTGCGATAGAGATATCACAGAAATCAAATCCAATTTTGTGATCACCATCCATCATAGAATTTACATCAGGGAACAATTCTAAAGCTCTTGTTACCGCTTTTGTAAAGAATGACATATATCCTAAACCTACTCCACCATGTTTTGCTTTGAATGCATCTTTGTATTCATTACGCAATTGGTTGATAGGTGTCATGTTTACTTCATTGAAAGTAGTTAACATCGCAGTTTCGTTTTTAGCAGAAACCAAACGTTCCGCTACTTTACGACGTAACATAGACAATTTAGTACGCTCGATTCCACGGCTTCCTCCTGTTGGAGTTCCCATAGATGGGACAGCGTTTACTGCATCGTCTTTAGTGATTCTTCCACCTTTTCCTGTTCCTGTTACAGCTGCAGGAGCGATGTTTTTCTCATCTAATATTTTTTTAGCTGCAGGAGATGGAGTTCCTGTAGCATAAGTAGCTGCCGGTGCTGCAGGAGCCACTGGCGCAGGAGCTGCTTTTGGTGCCTCAGCAACTGGTGCTGGAGCCGCTGCCGCTGCCGGAGCTGAACCTGATGGTTTAGCTGCAGCCGTATCAATATGACAAACTACTGCTCCTACTGCTACTGCATCACCTTCTTCAGCTTTTAAAGTGATAATACCACTTGCTTCAGCAGGTAATTCTAATGTAGCTTTATCTGAATCTACTTCAGCAATAGCCTGATCTTTTTCAACATAATCTCCGTCTTTTACTAACCAAGTGGCGATTTCAACTTCTTTAATAGATTCCCCTGGTGATGGAACTTTCATTTCTAAAATCATGTCCTAATATTTTAATTATGAATTTTAAACTTTTTATTATGAATCGTTATTCTTTTGTTTTTGATTCTAGCCCTGATGGAAGCGGCATCCTTTTTCTTTTTTCTGTAAAAAGAAAAAGATACAGCGAACAGCAGGAAATAGCTTCAAATTTTATCTAAATAAATTTTTATCAAATACCATTCTGATAGCATCCGCGTGACGGCGTTTAGCTCTTGTATAACTTCCAGCTGCCGGTGCTGAATACGCTTTTAATGAAGCCAATCTCCATTGAACCAAATCAAAATTAGCTAACATATACGTGTAAGCTCCCATGTTTTTAGGTTCTTCCTGAGCCCAAACATAATCATCTGCATTTGGATACTGCGCAATAATTGTTTTTAATTGTTCTACCGGTAATGGAAACAATTGCTCGATACGAACAACCGCTACATCATTACGCCCGTTGTTTTCTCTTTCAGCAACGATATCATAATAGAATTTACCTGTACAGAAAACCAAAGTTTTAACCTCTTTTTTGTTTACTGTTGTATCGTCAATAGTTTCCTGGAATTCTCCATTTGCTAATTCATCAACTGTTGAAACACATCTTGGATCACGCAATAAACTTTTTGGAGAGAAAACTACCAATGGCTTACGATAATCTGTTTTCATTTGTCTTCTTAACAAGTGGAAGAAGTTGGCCGGAGTAGTACAATCAGCTACATACATATTGTGACGCGCACATAATTGTAAGTAACGCTCCATACGTGCTGAAGAGTGCTCTGCTCCTTGTCCTTCATATCCGTGAGGTAATAACATTACCAAACCGTTTTGATTGTTCCATTTATCTTCACCACAAGAGATGTATTGGTCAATCATAATTTGAGCTCCATTAGAGAAATCTCCAAATTGTGCTTCCCAGATTGTCAATGAGTTTGGATTAGCTAATGCATAACCATAATCAAACCCTAATACTCCGTACTCAGATAAGAAAGAGTTAAAAATACGGAAGTTTCCTTTTTTATTTTCGATAGCATCTAATAATACAACTTCTTCCTCAGAATCTTCTACTTTTACTACCGCATGACGGTGAGAGAAAGTACCACGCTCTACGTCTTGTCCGGAAATACGAATATCAAATCCTTCAGTTAATAACGATCCATAAGCTAAGGCTTCGGCAGTACCCCAATCCATAGCATTGTTATCATAACCTACTTTTCGATCAGTTACAATTTTTCTAATCTTATTAATAAATTTTTTGTCTTCAGGTAAAGAAGAAATTGTGTTGATAATAGAATCCAAAGTAGCTCTGTCTACTTTAGTATCTACTTTTTTCAACATCACATCATCAGAAACCTGCTTGAATCCATTCCATTCATTTTGCATAAATGGAGTAATGATTGTCAAATCTTTTTTACGGGAAGCTTCTAAATTATGATCTAAATCGTCTTTGTATTCTTTCTCTAAAGTTTTTACCAAGTTAGCATCGATAATTCCTTCAGATAATAATTTCTCTGCATAAATATCTCTTGGATTTTTGTGCTTAGCAATGATTTTATACAATACCGGTTGTGTAAAACGAGGTTCATCACCTTCGTTATGACCGTATTTTCTATAACCTAATAAGTCAATAAAAACGTCACGTCCAAATTGCATTCTGAAATCCAAAGCAAATTGCATAGCATGAACAACTGACTCAGCATCATCCGCATTTACGTGTAATACAGGAGATAAAGTTACTTTAGCAACATCAGTACAGTAAGTAGATGAACGAGCGTCTAAATAGTTAGTTGTAAACCCAACCTGATTATTGATTACAATATGGATTGTACCTCCTGTTTTGTAACCATCTAATTGAGCCATCTGAATGATTTCATAAAGAATCCCTTGTCCTGCTATTGCAGCATCACCGTGAACAGCGATAGGTAACACTTTAGAGAAATCATTTGGGAAATATTTATCTTGTTTTGCTCTGGTAATTCCTTCAATAACCGCACCTACAGTCTCAAGGTGAGAAGGGTTTGGCGCTAAGTTAATGTTGATTTTTTTACCTGACTTAGTGATTTTGTCTGCTGTAAGTCCTAAATGGTATTTTACGTCTCCGTCAAAATATTCCTGATCATAGTCTTTTCCGTCAAATTCTGAGAAAATATCCTGAGTAGATTTTCCAAAGATATTAGCCAAAACGTTCAAACGACCACGGTGAGCCATTCCCATTACGAATTGCTCTACTCCTTTTTCGGCAGCTCTTTCAATTAACGCATCTAAAGCCGGGATGATCGATTCTCCACCTTCAAGAGAGAAACGTTTTTGACCTACGTATTTTGTATGCAGGAAGTTTTCAAAAGAAACTGCCTGGTTCAATTTATTTAAAATTGCTTTTTTCTCATCAGCTGTAAAAGTTGGACGGTTTTCGTTGATGTTTAATCTATCCTGAATCCAATCCACGATTTCCGGTCTACGAATATACATGTATTCGATACCTATGTGCTGACAATAAACTGTTGTTAAATTGCTAATAATTTGAGACAAAGTCGAAGGAGGTAAACCTAAAATTTTTGCCGCATCAAAAGTAGTGTTTAAATCTGCTGATGAAAGTCCAAAATTCTCTATATCAAGAGTTGGAGAAAAAGTTCTACGCTCTCTAACTGGGTTTGTTTTAGTAAACAAATGTCCTCTTGAGCGGTATCCATCAATAAGTTTTACAACTTTAAATTCTTTTTGAAGATGCTCGGAAATTTTGCTACTATCTACAGAAGTCGAAGATACTGAAGACACAGGAGCCGAAGCTACTTCTCTGCTGTATTGAATTGGATTTTCCTCATTATACGTTTCCATTCCAAAATCGAAACCTTGGAAAAAACTTCTCCAGCTAGGCTCAACGCTATCTGGATTCTCTAAATATTGATCGTACAACTGAGCGAAAAATTCGGTATGCGCTGCATTTAAAAATGAAAACCTATCCATAATATTTTAGTGAATATACTTTTTGTTAAAATAGTTTGGCAAAAGTACAATAATCAACTAAATTAGCTTTAAATTTAAAACACTTTTAAGTGTTAAAATGTTAAATACCTAAATACTTATGTCAAAAAAACGCACCTCTACCCTTTTAAATGCCGTTTTGATTGCTTTATTCGTATTTTTTTCGGCTAATTTGTCTGCTCAATATCAAAAGCAAAGCACCGAATCAAAAAGCGATTTTTGGCAAAATGTACAATTTGGAGGTGGACTAGGTTTAAGCTTTGGGAACAATTACACAGACATTTCCGTTTCACCAAGTGCCATATATAATGTCAATGAATATTTCTCTGTTGGTTTAGGTGCTCAATACACTTATGTAAAACAAAAAAATCTTTACAATTCTAATTTATACGGAGGAAGCATCATTAGCTTATTCAATCCATTACCAGAAATCCAACTTTCGGCCGAATTAGAACAATTAAGAGTCAACGTAAAAGGAATTGGAAACAATAGCGGTTACGAAAACAACTTTTGGAATACGGGATTATTTTTAGGTGCGGGTTACAGAAATGGCAATGTAACTATTGGCGCTCGCTACAACGTATTATACAAAGAAGACCAAGGTGCTTATAGCGATGCTTTCATGCCTTTTGTGAGGTTTTATTTTTAGGAAATTAACTGTATTTATTTCGAAACCACACTTTTTGCCATTCTCTTTTTAGGATTAAAAAGGCAACATCCTCAGCTAAAACCACCAAATCAGAACCATCGAGTTTTTTCACCTCTTCTTCCGAAACATCTATCACATATAAAAGATTGAGATATTCGGCAAACTTATACTGAATCAATCGGTAGATTTTTTCGTGCAATTGAATCTTTAATTCATTCGGAGAAATACTCATAGGAAAATCCACTCCTTCATTAGCCAAATTAAAGTCCTTATTTAATTGTTCGATCAACTTTAAATACAAAGATTCTTTTTCTGCTTCATTTAGCAATAAATCGGAATTTTTCGGGGCAATGAACATCATTATTACTTTTTTATTATTCTTAAAAATATTTTTAACCGATTTCATTACACCTTACGCCCCATCAAACCTTCACCAAATGCTCTTAAGATACTTTTCTTTTCAGTATCTACATCCATTTTTTTTAAGGTTTCAAAAGCTTTAAACGTATATTCTTCAATCGCCTTTTGTGTTGCTTTTGCAGCTCCTGTATTCACAAAAATATCTTTTACCTGAGTAATTTTAGCTTCATTATCTTCCATTTGAATCGAAAACAAATCAGCCAACTCTTGTTTATCTACCCCATTCGCAAACTCCATCCCTTTTAAATACAAATAGGTCTTTTTATTTTCAATAATATCTCCTCCTACTTGTTTTCCAAAAGTTTCCGGATTACCAAAAGCATCTAGATAATCATCCTGCAACTGAAATGCTATTCCCAGATTCAACCCAAAATCATAAATCAAGTTTGCATTTTCTTCTGATGTTTCCGCTATAATTGCACCCATTTTCATGGCAGCCGCTACCAAAACAGCGGTTTTGTATTCAATCATTCTTAAATACTCCGGAATAGTAACATCTATTCTTGTTTCAAAATCCACATCCCATTGCTGCCCTTCACAGACTTCCAAGGCTGTTTTGCTAAATAATTTAGCCAAATCCCTGAATATAGTTGGTTCATATTTCTCAAAATATTGATAGGCTAAAATCAACATCGCATCACCCGACAAAATACCAGTATTGATATTCCATTTTTCATGAACCGTAGTATTCCCTCTTCGTAAAGGCGCATCATCCATAATATCGTCATGTACCAAAGAAAAGTTATGAAACACCTCAACAGCTAAAGCTGCCGGTAAAGCTTTCTCATAAGAAACATCAAAAACCTCAGCACTCATTAAAGTCAAAACAGGTCGAATTCGTTTCCCTCCAAGATCTAATATATAATGTATAGGCTCATATAAGTTTTTCGGTTCTTTTACCACTAATTGCGACTGAAGATAATTGGCTATAAATTCCTGATATTGATTTATGGCATGCATAGATTTAATTTTCGGGCTAAATTACAGCATTCATACTGGATAACAAACACTATAGACAAACGAAATGTTAAATTATCGTAAATACACTGGAAACTATTTTGGTTTTTAAAGTTTCCATTATATCTTTGCAAAGATTTTTTAACAATCAAATTCCGAAACCAACTTCAACAACGTTTAAATAGCAGAAAAATGAAAACAAAATGGATTGTAAATTCGAATCATTCGGAAGCTTTAATCAGAATGAAACATTCAATAATTGCTTATCTAGACGGAACTTTCAATAACTTTCAAGGCTATGCCGATTTTAACAACAATGAAATTGAAAATGCTACAATTACATTTTCTTTGGACTTCAAAAACAAAAAATCACGATTAGAACAATTTGGCAACTATTTAAAACTTAATTCTTTTTTTGATATCAATCAGTTTCCAACAATCAGCTTCAAATCGACTTCATTTCAAAAAGTAAACAAAAACATCCATTTTATTAAAGGAGATTTAACCATAAAAAACATAACAAAGACAGTCGAATTAGATGTAGCCCCTATTGAAAATAACTATTTCTATGATGAAAAAAAACGTGCTTTTGAACTAACTGCAAGTATTAACAAAAAAGATTTCGGACTAAGTTCACACAGCCAACAATCAAACAATAGAACAACGAAAGGTGAAGATTTTAAAATAGTAGCCAATGTTGAATTCAACATTTAAATAAAAAATACCAAAAAAGAAACCCTAAAAAATGAAAGACAAAATTATTGCTAAAGCGAGTGAGATGTTTTTAAAACTTGGTTTTAAAAGCATTACTATGGATGATATTGCAGGCGAAATGTGTATTTCAAAAAAAACTATCTACAAATACTTCTGCAATAAAGAAGTTTTAATACAAGAGAGTACAGCGTTAGTACATAAACAGGTGCACGAACTAATAGAGTCAGTTGTTGCCGAAAAACACAATGCTATTTTTGAAAATTTCAAAATCAAAGAAATGTTCAAGGAACTTTTCAACAATAGTGCTGATAGTTCACCTGTGTATCAACTAAAAAAACACTATCCCGAGATATACCAAAGAGTATTAGAACAAGAAGTCAATCAATGCGAACACTGGTTCAGAGAAAACATAAAAAAAGGAATAACCGAAGGCTTATACAGACCAGATGTTGACATAGAAACTTATGTGAAATTTTATTACATCTTAATCTTTCACATCAACGAAAACACAAGCTCAGAAAACGAAGCTCAACGAATTGAATTAAAAGCTTTAGAATACCACACCAGAGCCATGGCAACAGAAGCCGGTATCATCGAACTAGAAAAAAACTTACTCAACACAAACAAATAAATAATGAAAAGATTACTAATATTAACACTTCTTTCGTTTGTAAGCATTACAAATGCACAAGAAAAAACCACACTTACACTCAAGGACGCTATAACTTACGCTCTTGAAAACAAAGCCGATGCTAAAAAAGCACAATTAAAAGTGGAAAACAGCGAGTATCAAATTCAGGAAGTACGTTCCAGAGCTTTGCCTCAAATTACTGCAAATGGGAATCTAACTTACAATCCTATACTCCAAACCACAGTGATTGACGGTTCGGCATTTGGTACTCCAGGAACTACTATTCAAGCTGCTTTTGGACAAAAATGGATTTCTACAGCAGGAGTTTCATTAACGCAAAACTTATTTGACCAGTCGGTATTCACAGGTTTAAAAGCGGCTAGAACTACCCGCGAGTTCTATCAAATTAACAATCAGCTGACCGAAGAACAAGTAATTGAAAACGTAGCAAACAACTACTATCAGGTTTATGTATTACGCCAAAAATTAGCTTTGGTTGAAACTAATTTAAAAACAACTACTAAAGTTCGTGATATTGTTAAAGGTCAATTCGACAATGGTTTGGCTAAAAAAATAGACTTAGACCGAATGACTGTGAACCTATCCAACATCAACACCCAAAAACAACAAGTCATCAATGCCTTGCAATTACAGGAAAATGCTTTGAAGTTTTATATGGGTATGCCAATGGAAACTCAGATTAATATTCCTCAAACGGAATTTGAAATAACTCCAAGAGCAATTTCTGAAACTCCAAACACAGCTAATCGTTCGGAATACTTATTACTTAAAAAACAGGAAGAGTTATTAGTATTACAAAAGAAAGCTACCCAAGCAGCTTACTATCCTACTCTTTCGCTAACTGCAGGTTATAACTACATTGGTCAGGGGCCAAAAATGCCATGGTTTGCTAAATCCGAAGACAAAGTGTATTGGTCTGATTTCTCCTCTATAGGAATGAATTTAAGAGTCCCTATTTTCACTGGATTTGGAACCAGAGCAAAAGTTAGACAAGCGGATATTCAATTAAGAAGCACACAAGAAGATATTAAAGACACGCGATTGGCTTTAGACTTAGATTATAAAAATGCTAAAACTCAAATTGAAAACAGTATTATCACTATTCAAAATCAAAAAGAGAATATGCGATTAGCTGATGAAATTTTGAAAAATATTAACAATAATTATTTACAAGGATTAGCATCTTTAACTGATTTATTGGATGCTGAAAATGCTTCAACTGAAGCCCAAAACAATTACACTGCTGCTGTTTTAGATTACAAATTAGCAGAAATCAAATTAATAAAATCAAAAGGCGAACTAAAAACACTTATAAATAACTAATATGAAAAGAATTATAACTACCTCTGTCACTATTATTGCATCATTAGCACTAATAGGATTTATTCTAACAAAGAATAAACAGGAAAACGAAGAAAAAATTGCTATTGTTGCTGAGAAAAACGCTAGTGTTTCTGTAAAAGTGGCAACTGTAAAAACAGAAGAAATCTCTTTAGACTTTGCAGCCAACGGTCTTATTGAACCTATACAGGAATTAACATTAACATCTGAAAAAACAGGTAAAGTTGTTCAAATTTTAGCCAAAGAAGGTGACTATGTTACTAAAGGGCAAACATTAGCGGTATTAAGAGGCGATGCTATTAATGTGAATGCTCAAGCTGCCGAAGCGGTGTATCAAAACGCAAAAGCTGATTATAGTCGTTTTGAAAGTGCATTTCAAACCGGCGGAGTTACAAAACAACAATTAGATCAGGCAAGAGTAGCATTGAGTAATGCTGAAGCAAATTACAAACAGGCAAAAATCAACATTGGAGACACACGAATTAAAGCGCCAATCAATGGTTTTATCAATAAAAAATACATTGAACCCGGAACTATCATCATGGCGATGCCAGCTACCTCATTATTTGACATTGTTAATGTAAGCAAATTAAAATTGAATGTTACCGTTAATGAAAATCAGGTAGCTAATTTAAAAGTAGGAAACAACATTTCAATTACTACTAATGTGTATCCGGACAAAGAATTTACAGGAAAAATCACTTTCATCGCTGCTAAAGCAGATACCAGCTTAAACTTCCCAGTTGAAATTGAAATTAACAACAATAACAATAACGACTTGAAAGCAGGTATGTATGGAACAGCCCAATTCAAATCGACACAACAACAACAAATGATGACTGTAATTCCTAGAACTGCTTTCGTAGGAAGTGTTAGTAGCAATGAGGTTTTTGTAGCAGAGAACGGAATTGCAAAACTGAAAAAAGTTACTGCCGGAAGAATTTTAGGAGATCAGGTTGAAATTTTAGGTGGTTTATCAGATGGAGAAACTGTAATTACAACAGGACAAATCAATTTACAAGACGGTAATTCAATAGAAATCATCAAGTAATTAACGAATTTGCAAATAGTCCCTAGTCCTCAGTCCTTAGCGACTAGTGATTAACTTAAACACTTAAAAAAATCTTAGTTATTAGCCAGTAAAAAACTTAGGACTATGCACTAAGGACTATAAAAAATTGAAATATGAAATTAGCAGAAATATCCATAAAACGTCCTTCTTTAGTAATCGTACTATTTACGATACTTACATTGGGCGGACTATTCAGTTACAGCCAACTGGGCTATGAGCTCATACCAAAATTCGAAATGAACGTAATTACGATTTCTACGGTTTATCCGGGAGCTTCTCCTAGTGAAATCGAAAATACAGTTACCAAAAAAATTGAAGATGCGGTTGCTTCCTTAGAAAACATCAAAAAAATTGATTCTAAATCTTACGAAAGTTTATCAGTTGTAATGGTTACCCTGACATCAAATGCCAATGTAGACATTTCGATGAACGATGCGCAACGAAAAATTAATGCCATATTAGGCGACTTACCGGATGATGCCAAAACACCATCATTGAATAAATTCTCTTTAAGTGACATGCCTATTATCACTATTGGTGCTAATGGTAAAATGGATGAAATTGCTTTTTACGACTTAATTGACAAAAAAATTGCTCCTGTTCTATCACGCGTACCAGGTGTAGCACAGGTAAATATTATTGGAGGTCAGGAAAGAGAAATTCAGGTAAATCTTGATGCCACTAAAATGCAGGGTTATGGATTATCTATTCCGCAAGTGCAACAAATGATTTTAGCCTCAAATCTTGATTTCCCTACCGGAAATATTCAAACCCGCGAGCAAAAAATCCTGATTCGTTTAGCAGGTAAATACAAAAATGTTGAAGAATTAAGAAATCTTGTAATTTCTTCCAAAAACGGAATTCAAATTCGTTTACAAGACATTGCCGATGTACAGGATGCACAAAAAACGGCTGAAAAAATTGCCCGTGTCGATCAAAAAAGTGCAATTGTACTACAAATTATCAAACAGTCTGACGCAAACGCTGTTGCGGTAAGTGAACAAGTTGCCAAAACCATCGCTAAATTAGAAGATGATTACAAGGCCAACGAACTAAAATTAGAAACGGCTAAAGACAGTACGATTTTCACCCTTGAAGCAGCTGACTCTGTAATTCACGATTTATTAATTGCCGTAATCTTAGTAGCATTAGTAATGTTATTCTTCTTACATAGCGTCAGAAACTCTTTGATTGTAATGGTTTCCATTCCGGCTTCCTTAATTGCTACTTTCATTGGAATTTACCTTATGGGATATACAACTCCTACATATCATGGAACTGAATCAGATGTTTTGGCATTTAATTTAAAAAAATCAAAACGAGGA
>JALRGZ010000030.1 GCA_023253295.1 Flavobacterium sp. | reverse complement strand
GATTTGCTCAGGCAGAGTCCTATAAAGCAACTTATGGTGGAGGAGAATTCAATGTTGCTGTTTCACTTGTAAATTATGGGATGAAAGCAGAATTTGTTACTAAAGTTCCTAATAATGAATTAGGAAGTTGTGCCATTCAAGAAATGCGTAAGCTGGATGTAGATTGTCACAATGTAATGAAAGGCGGAGATCGTTTAGGGATTTATTTCCTTGAAACAGGTACAAGTACTCGTGCGAGTAATGTAATTTATGATAGAGCTAACAGTTCAATGTCAACTTTGAAGAAAGGTGAATTTGACTGGAAAGAAATCCTAAAAGATGCTACCTGGTTTCACTGGAGTGGAATTACACCTGCACTTTCTGAAACAGCAGCCGAAGCTTGTATGGAAGCAATCCAAGTGGCTCACGAAATGGGATTGACAATTTCAACCGATTTGAATTACCGTTCAAAATTGTGGAATTACGGCAAACAACCAAAAGACGTGATGCCGGAAATGTTGAAATACAGTAATGTTATTTTAGGAGATATTGATACGGCTAATTTTATGTTGGGTATAGATAAAGTAGATCCTGATTATCAGGAAGTACATACTTTACCAGCTTTGTATGATGCAGTATTTAAACTATGTCCTGATTTAAAATACATGTCAACAACTTTACGTTATTCTGTAAGTGCTTCTCACCAACGTATTGGAGGAATCCTTTATGATGGTAAAGAAATTTTCAAAGCCGATGTTCAGGAAGTAACACCGGTTGTGGACAGAGTAGGTAGTGGTGATGCCTTCATGGGAGGTTTAATCTATGGTTTGAACGAAGAACCATTAGACAAACAAAGAGCTTTAAACTTTGCGGTTGCTGCTTGTTGTTTGAAACACACCATCTACGGAGATTATAATTTAATTACTAAAAATGAAATTGAAAAATTACTTGATGGTGATTTCACAGGTAAGGTTTCTAGATAAAAAAGATAAAATGGCTCAATTTACACGTATAGAAGTTGCAACTGCAATGAAAGAAACAGGGATGATTCCTTTGTTTTTTAGTAATGATCTGGAATTAAGTAAAAATGTTTTGAAAGCTTGTTATGATGGTGGTGCCCGTTTGATGGAATTTACAGCAAGAGGCGATTTCGCTCACGAAGTTTTTGCCGAATTGACAAAATATGCTATCAAAGAATTACCAGGAATGATTATGGGAGTAGGTTCGGTTACGGATGCTGCAGCTGCTTCATTATACATGCAATTAGGGGCTAATTTTATTGTAACTCCAGTGTTTAGAGAAGATATTGCCATTGCTTGTAACCGTAGAAAAGTTTTGTGGTCTCCTGGTTGTGGTACTTTATCTGAAATTGCAAGAGCAGAGGAATTAGGATGCGAAATTGTAAAATTATTCCCTGGAGAAATTTACGGACCACAATTTATCAAAGGAGTGAAAGGACCTTGTCCTTGGACGAATATTATGCCTACAGGAGGAGTTTCTACTGAAAGAGACAATTTGAAATCATGGTTTGATGCTGGTGCTTACTGTGTTGGAATTGGTTCGCAATTAATATCAGCTGCTGTTTTACAAAGTAGAGATTATGCAGGATTAACTCAAAAGGTAAAAGAAACGATAGCAATTATTAAAGATCTCAGAAATAAATAATAGTAATGATTTTAGGGAAAATATATTTGAAATATATTTTCCCTAAAATATTTTTTAATGTAATTTAGCAGAATTCCTAATCAGTTCAAACGATTGAACTATTTGAAGAAAACTGCCTTAAAAGAATTTAGTAGTATTAAAATGGAAAAATTAAACAGAAAGAATAGAGGTTTAGAGCAGTTAAATCCAATAAAGGTAGTACAATTTGGTGAAGGTAACTTTTTAAGAGCTTTTGTTGATTACGCTTTTCAAAGATTAAATAATGAAGTAGATTTCAATGCTGGTATTGCAATGGTTCAGCCATTGGCAGGTGGTATGGTAAACATGATTAATGACCAGGATGGTCTTTATACCTTGTTTATGAACGGAATCAAAAAAGGAGAAAAAATCCAAGATATTCAGTTAATTACTAATGTTGTAAAAGGAATCAATCCTTATACTGATTTTGCTGATTATTTAGCATTAGCTAAAGAAGAAGAACTACAATTTATTGTTTCAAATACGACTGAAGCTGGAATTGAATTCGTCGCAGCGGATACTCCTGACATGCAACCACCAACTTCATTTCCTGCTAAATTGACTGTTTTATTATACGAAAGATTCAAACATTTTAATGGTGATGCTTCAAAAGGTGTAACAATCATTCCTTGTGAATTAATCGATTATAATTCAGAAGCTTTGAAAAAATGTATCTTGCAATATTGTGATTTATGGAAATTGGAAGAAGCATTTGTGAATTGGGTTTCTAATGCTTGTACGTACCACAGCACTTTAGTGGACAGAATTGTTCCAGGATATCCAAGAGCTGAAATTGATGATTACAACAGTAAATTAGATTATCAAGATAATTTAATTGTTGCTGCGGAACCATTTTTCCTTTGGGCAATTGAAGGAGGTGATGATTTGAAGGCAAAATTACCATTCCATAAAACCGATTTGAATGTGAAAATTGTTGACGATATCCGTCCTTTCAAAATGATTAAAGTTCGTATTTTGAATGGAGCGCATACAGCAATGGTTCCTGTTTCTCTTTTATTTGGTAATAAATTAGTAATGGAAACAGTTAATGGTGATTTCACAGGTCCTTTTGTGGATAATGTTATCAGTGAAATTAGTGAAACGCTTCCTATGGATAAAAACGAAATCACTGCTTATGCTGAAGAGGTAATGGATCGTTTTAAAAACCCATTTATCAAGCATGCTTTGGCTGATATCGCTTTAAATTCGATTTCAAAATTCAAAGTAAGAGTATTGCCTAGTTTATTAGGATATTATAATGCAAAAAAAGTGCTTCCAACGAGTTTGACTTTTTCATTGGCTTGTTTAATTCAATTCTATAAAGGAACTTGGAATAATGAAGCATTGCCAGTAAAAGATACTCCGGAATTAGTAGAAGCGTTTAATAAAGCTTGGGAATTAGGAAATGTAGAATCAGTTGTTGCTTCTGTATTAGCTAATACCGATTTCTGGGGTGAAGATTTAACAAAAATTGACGGTTTATCACAAGCTGTAGTGCTTGCATTAAATGAAATTGAAACCAATGGTATTGAACAAGGGTATATCAATTTTTCTCAAAAAAACTAATAGAAAAAAATAAGCTAATTAAGATGCAAAAGAAATTAATAAAAGTAGATCCTTCTGATAATGTAGCTGTAGCTTTAGTAGACCTAAAGGCAGGAGAAATTATTCCTTTTGAAGGAGAAGATGTTTTAGTAGTATCGGATACTAAAATGAAACATAAGATTGCAATGGTAGATTTTGAAGTTGGAGACAAAATCATCATGTACGGTGTAATCGTTGGAAAAGCTAGTCAAAAAATTGCTAAAGGTGATGTTATCGCTACAACTAATGTAAAGCACGAAAGTGCTAAGGTAACTGGTAAAACAGATACTATTGGTTGGCAAATTCCAAATGTGGACAAATGGAAAGATAAAACGTTCATGGGATACCAACGTGAGGATGGTCAGGTAGGTACTGAAAACGTTTGGTTGTTCTTCCCATTGGTATTTTGTGAAAACAGAAATATCGAAATCTTGAAAGATATTTTCGAGAAAGAATTAATGAAACCAAAAGAAAACGATTACCAATTGTTATTACGTTCATTAGTGAAATCGGAAACTGGTGGTGCTGGTAACGAAGCAGCTTCAAATGACGCCGATTTATTCAATAATATTGAGGTTAAATTCATCACGCATCAAGGTGGTTGTGGAGGGATTCGTCAGGATGCGCACAGTTTAGCTAAATTATTAGCCGGATATGTAAATAATCCAAATGTAGCTGGTGCAACAGTATTGAGTTTAGGTTGTCAAAACTTACAAATCTCAATTTTTAAAGAAGCTTTAGAAGCGATTAATCCTAATAACAAAAAACCTGTTTTAATTTACGACCAACAATCAATTGGTACTATAGAGGCAATGTTGTCTAGCGTAGTTAAAGATTCATTTGAAGCGATTAAAAAAGCAAATCAAATACAAAGAACTCCGGCTCCATTATCTAAATTAAGAATTGGTTTAGAGTGTGGAGGTTCTGATGGATTCTCTGGAATTTCAGCGAACCCAACATTAGGAGTATTGTCAGATAAATTAGTTGCTCTTGGAGGAACCACTATTCTTTCGGAATTCCCTGAGTTATGTGGAGTAGAGCAAGAATTAGTAAATCGTTGTGTTGAAGATAAAGACGGAGAGCGTTTCTTGGAATTGATGAAATGGTATGAGAAAACTGTTGTTGATGCAGGTTCAGGATTTGACATGAATCCTTCTCCGGGTAACATCAAAGACGGTTTAATTACGGATGCTATGAAATCAGCAGGTGCTTCTAAAAAAGGTGGAACTTCACCAATTGTAGGGGTTTATGATTACGGTGAATATATCAACGAACCAGGATTTACATTACTTTGTACTCCAGGAAACGACGTAGAATGTACTACTGCAATGGTAGGCTCCGGAGCCAATATGGTATTGTTTACAACAGGTTTAGGAACTCCGACAGGAAATCCAATTGCTCCGGTTGTAAAAGTATCTTCTAATACGCAATTGGCTGAAAAAATGTCTGATATTATCGATTTTAATACGGGTGAAATTATTACAGGAGAAAAATCGATTGAAGAAACGGCTGATGAAATGTTAGAGTTTATTATTAAAGTAGCTAGTGGTGAAGTTAAAACTAAGGCTGCTATTTTGAATCAAAATGATTTTATTCCTTGGAAACGAGGAGTATCTTTATAAAGATAGTTTTTTAGATTTTGTTTTTAGTTAAAAAGGGAGGTTGTTTTAAAAAACGCCTCCCTTTTTTAGTTATCTGCTATTCTGGTCGAAGATTGCCTAATGAGTAATTTAGGCATAATCACGACTTTGTTTTCCGTTTTTTTGCTGTTTTGGTTATTTATTTTGTCCAAAAATACCTGTGCAGCCATTTTACCCATTTCTAATGGTGATTGATCTACTGTAGAAATAGTTAGTTCCATAAATTTAGTAAATGGTTCATTTCCAAAACCAAAAACACAAAAATCTTCAGGAATTCGTATTCCGTTTTCTTTGAGTTTTTGAATAGCACCTAAAGCAGCAAAATCACTGGTAGAAAAGATAGCATTCGGTGGATTATCTAATGATAATAATTTTTCGGTAGCTTCCTGACCTTCTATAACATTACTCTTTACGGTGATGATATACTCTTTATTAATGGAAATATTATTGTCTAATAAAGCTTGTTCATAGCCTCTATAACGTTCTCTGTAAATTTCTAAAGAACGGTCTCCTGAGAAAAATGCAATTTTGTTGCAGCCCTGATCGATCAAATGTTGAGTGGTTTGATAAGATGCTTGATAATCATCTATAGTTACCGAACTTACATCTTTCATATCTTTTTTTCGGTCAAAAAAGATTAGGGGGATATTTTTTTTAACTACACGTTCGATATAATGATTGTTATCTTCTGCCAGATTGGAAACAGACATTAAAATGCCGTCAACCTGAGCATTCAAAAGAGTATTGATATTCTCTATCTCTCTGTTTTCATCCTCATGTGTCTGACATATAATTACATGATAACCTTCTGGATGTAATTCTTCTTCGATACCTCTAATTACAGATGCAAAAAAATTAGTGTTTATGCGAGGAACAATAACACCAATATTATTACTTTTTCCACTTCGTAATGCTAAAGCAAGACGGTTTTGTTTGTAATTCATCTTATTAGCCGTTTCGAGTACTAATTTTCGGGTACTCTGGCTAATTTTTGGATTATTGTTTAATGCTCTTGAAACAGTTGCCGCAGTTATATTTAGTTCTTTAGCAATGTCATATATGGTTGTCTTTTCACTCATTATAAATATTCTATCAGGGTAAAAATAATACATTTTTTCAATTAATTATTTGTTTTAGCTTGATAATGATGAGAATTTGAAAGGATTTTAAACTTTATTACTTGTTTTTATAGTTACTTGCTTTTTGTGTTTGAATTATCTCATACTTAAATAATTTTTTAGAGGTTATATAAAATAAATCTTCTTTTTTTATATAATTCTAATTTTAATCTTGAAATTTATAGTTTTATAATTAAAATATTGATAGTTTTGTGTAATCGATTACATTTTGATTTTCTTTTTGGGAAATTCAAATTAGCGGAATCGATATGATATTCTTTGAAAACTTATTTTATTCTATATTCTATGAAAAATAAACAGTTTAATTCTCTTTTTAGTTTTTCTTTAATTTTAATTGTTTTTTTCCTTTTTAGTTGCTCATCACAAAAAAAAGTAGATGTTTTGACTAATCCTTGGAAAGTTAAACAACAAATCGAAAAATCGGTTGTTTTACCATCGTTTGCAAATAAAACCTATAGTATACTTGATTATGGGGCAAAAAGTGGGGGGCAAATTGATAATACTGAAGCGTTTAAAAAAGTTATTGAAGTATGTACTAACAATGGTGGAGGTAAGGTTGTGATTCCTGCAGGTCAATTTTTAACAGGTCCAATTCATTTGGATAATAATGTGAATTTACATTTGGAAGAAGGTGCCGAGGTTTTGTTTAGTACTAAATCATCTGATTATCCTTTGGTAAAAACTTCATTTGAAGGGACAGAATGTATGAATCATTCACCATTAATTTATGCATATAATAAAAAGAATATTGCTGTAACGGGTAAGGGAATTTTAAATGGTCAGGCTAATAATGAAAATTGGTGGTTTTGGTGCGGAGCAAAAAAATATGGATGGTCTGAAGGAAAAGGAAATCAGAATGATCCTCAAAACCGTGTTCGTTTAGTAGAATCAGGAGAGCAAAATGTACCGGTTGAAAAGAGAATTTATGGAGAAGGTTCTTATTTAAGACCAAGTTTTGTTGAGTTTTTTGGATGTACCGATGCCTTAATTAAAGATGTAAAAATTATCAATGCGCCTTTTTGGGTAATACATCCAATGAAATCTATTAATGTTACTGTTGATGGTGTTACTGTTGAAAGTCATGGTCCTAACAATGATGGTTGTGACCCTGAATATTCTAAAAATGTAATTATAAAGAATTGTTCTTTTAATACAGGAGATGATTGTATTGCTATAAAGGCGGGAAAAGATGGTGATGGAAGACGCGTAGGAATGAAAAGCGAAAACATTATTGTTGAAAATTGTAAAATGCTTGATGGGCATGGTGGGGTTGTCATGGGGAGTGAAATGACAGGAGGAATTAGAAATGTCTTTGTTGAAAATTGCGAAATGGATAGTCCTAATCTGGATAGAGCCATCCGAATTAAATCTAATTCCAGAAGAGGAGGGATTGTTGAAAATGTTTTTGTTCGAAATATTGCAGTAGGTCAGGTAGCCGAATGTGTATTAAGAATTAATATGTTTTATAATGTGTATGGAAACCAAACGGGTAATTTTATTCCGCAGGTAAAAAATGTGATGTTAGAGAATGTAAAAGTAAAAGATGGTGGTAAGTATGGTATTCTGGCTAAAGGTTATAAAGAATTACCAATTGAAAATGTTATTTTTAAAAATGTTATTATTGACAAAGTAGGTGAAGCTTATTCAATTGAAAACGTAAGCAATCTTCAATTGATAAATACGATTATAAACGGCAAGAAAGTTGATAATACAAAAATAGAAAATTAAAAAATCGATTTAACTTTAAACTATAATTAACAACATATAAAATATAAGATAATGAACGCAAATAAATTTATTCTCACTTTTGTTTTAGTAGGAGCAGTGAGCTTGTCAAGTTGTAAAGCACAACCAAGTGCACCTTCGATTAAAAAAGAGTTAAACTCTAAAAAAACCAAATGGTCTGAAAGAATGGCTTTGACATTAATGATGCGCCATCCTCAGGCTTTTCAAATTGATGATAGAACTACTGCTAAATGGGATTATGTTCATGGTGTAGTATTAAATGCTATCGAAGATTTGTACAAAACCACTAAAAATCAAAAATATTATGATTATATAAAAGGTTATGCCGATGCTTTAATTGATGAAAATGGTAACATCGCTACTTATGAAGAAGATAAATATAATATTGATATGATTCCTGCAGCCAATATTTTATTTAGAATTTATGAGGATACAAAAGATCAAAGGTATTTAAAGGCAATGCAAACTATCAGAAAGCAATTGGATAATCATCCAAGAACTCCAAGTGGAGGATTTTGGCACAAAAAAATCTATCCTAACCAAATGTGGTTGGACGGATTGTATATGGGGCAGCCTTTCTATACCGAGTATACAGTAAAGTTTGAAAACGGAAAGCAATTGAATGATGTTGCCAAGCAATTTGAATTAATTGAAGCAAATGATAAAGATCCTAAAACAGGTTTGTTATACCATGCCTGGGATGAAAGCAAGATGATGCCTTGGGCTGATAAAGTAACCGGAAAATCGCCTAATTTTTGGTCACGTGCTTTGGGTTGGTATGCAATGGCTTTAGTAGATGTTTTAGATTATTTTCCTAAAAATCATCCAAAACAAAAAGAATTAGTTGGTTATTTAAATAATCTGGCTGTAGCTTTAGAAAAAGTCCAGGACAAAAAAACGGGATTGTGGTATCAAGTAACTGATAAAGGAGGAAGAGAAGGAAATTATCTTGAAGCATCAGGTTCATCTATGTTTGCATATGCTTTAGCAAAAGGAGTAAATAAAGGGTATTTACCTGCTAAATTTAAAAAAGTAGCCAATCATGCATTTGATGGTTTAACTACTAAACTAATTAGAGTAGATGATGATGGTGGAATTACTTTAACTCAATGTTGTCAGGTGGCCGGTTTAGGAGGAAATCCTTATCGTGATGGTTCATATGAATATTATGTTAATGAGAAAAAGAAAGATAATGATCCTAAAGCTACAGGGCCATTTATCCTTGCCGCTATTGAGTTGAATAGATGATTTCAGTTTATTATTAGTATTTCAATCATTTTTAACGGTTGAATATTTGCCACTTATACTCGTTTACATTTAATGAATAATATAATGAAGTTATTTTTTAAGCTTTTAGTCGCTGCGTTGTTTTTTGTAGGTACAGTAAATGCTATTCATGCTACTGTTTTTAAAAAATCAATAAATAATGTAATCGTTAAAGATGATTTCAACGTAGTGGTTGCTCAGGATGGAAGTGGTGATTATACGAGTATTCAGGAGGCGATTTATAATTTGCCTTCTTTTCCTTATCAAAGAGTTACAATAAGAATCAAAAATGGAATTTATCATGAAAAAGTGCATATTCCTGAATGGAATACGAAAATTTCATTAATTGGCGAAAGCAAAGAAAAAACCATTATCACTTTTGATGATTATTTTGGTAAAATTAATTTGGGCAGAAACAGTACGTTTATGACTCCAACTCTTTTAGTGGAAGGAAATGATTGTAAATTGAGTAATTTAACTATTCAAAATACTTCCGGGCCTGTAGGTCAGGCAATTGCTTTATCGGTTGTAGCTGACAGAGTAGTAGTTTCAAATTGTAATATTTTGGGAAATCAGGATAGTTTGTATGTTTCCGGTGAAGGCTTTAAACAGTATTTTAAAGATTGTTTTATTGAAGGAACTGTCGATTTTATTTTTGGAGGTGCAACAGCTGTATTTGAAAATTGTGATATTCATGCTAAAAGCAATGCCTATCTAACAGCTGCTTCGACACCTGAAAGTTCAAAATATGGTTTTGTATTTATGAATTGCAAATTGACAGCAGGAGAAAAAGCAACACAAGTTTATTTAGGAAGACCTTGGCGTATTAATGCTAAAACGGTGTATCTGAATTGTGAAATGGGAAGTCATATCCGAAAAGAAGGTTGGAATAATTGGTCTAAACCTGATGCTGAAAAAGCTTCTTTTTATGCAGAATACAATTGTTCAGGAGCAGGATTTCAATCAAAAATGAGAGCAGGTTGGTCGCATCAATTAACAAAAACACAGGCTAAAGAATATTCGCTGGAAAAAATTTTAGCTGATTCGAAATCTAAAGAAAATTGGTTCACAATCTTTAAATAATTATGAGAAAAAAACTATTCCTTTTTTTATTGTTGACTACAAGTTGTTTTGCGCAAAAAATAACCGTTTATACCATAGGTGATTCAACAATGGCCAATAAATCCAATCCTACGGAAAATCCGGAACATGGTTGGGCTCAGGTTTTACAGCAGTTTTTTGATGATAAGATCGTAGTGGATAACCGAGCGATGAATGGTCGTAGTACTCGAAGTTTTATTAATGAAAAACGTTGGGATTCGGTTATGAAGACTCTAAAGAAAGGGGATTATGTTTTTATGCAATTTGGGCATAACGACGAAAAAGAAAATAAACCAAGTGTATATACTAATTCACATACGGCTTATCGTCAAAATCTAATTCGTTTTGTAAATGATGCGAGATCAAAAGGAGCAACTCCAGTAATTTTATCATCGATAGTAAGAAGAAATTTTAATGCAGAAGGAACTTTGGTTGATACGCATGGTTTGTATCCCATGGAAGCCAGATTGGTAGCTGTGGATTATAAAGTACTCTTTATTGATTTACAATATTTAACGGAATTGTTAGAAGAATCATATGGAGTTGAGGGCTCTAAAAAACTGCATTTACATTTTAATGCCGGGGAAAGTTCTTTTTATAAAACGGAAAAGCATGATGATACACATTTGTCATTACTAGGTGCAACTGAAATTTCAAAATTGGTTATTGCCGAGCTGAAAAAGACCGACTTAGATTTGAAAAAACACATAAAATAATATTGATATGAAAAGCAATTCTTTCTGTTTTGTAATGCTATTGTGTTTTGGAAGCTTATTGGCCCAAAATAAAAATACAAATAAAGATGTTGAAATAGAAAGAATTGTCAATCGTATTCAGTTGCCCGTTATTCCAAATTACAAGGTAAGTGTCACACAATTTGGAGCCAAAGGAGATTCGGTTACCAATTGTAAGCAGGCTTTTAATAAGGCAATGAAATCCTGTTCTAAAAAGAATGGAGGTACTATCGTGGTTCCTAAAGGAGTCTATACCATTAATGGACCTATCCATTTTGTGAGTAATGTGAATTTGCATTTGGAAGCCGGAGCTAAAATTCGCTTTGGATCCAATCCTAAAGATTATCCCTTGGTTCTAAGCAGTTGGGAAGGAACGATGTTGTATAATTATAGTCCGTTAATTTATGCAAATAATGTTCAAAATGTAGCGATAACCGGAGAAGGAATTATTGATGGTGAGGCCAAGAATAGCTGGGTAAAATGGAAATCACTCGAAGAAAAAGACAAGCTTTTAAGTCGCAAAATGAATCATGAAAATGTTCCTGTAAAAGAAAGGGTTTTTGGTGATGGACATTATTTAAGACCGCAATTGATTCAGTTTTTTAATTCTAAAAATATTTTAATAGAAGGAGTGACGATTGAAGATTCTCCTTTTTGGTGTGTGCATTTATTAAAATCGAAAAGTATTACACTTCGTAATTTGAAATATGACGCTCAAAATTATAATAATGATGGAATTGATCCGGAATATTCTAGTGATATTTTAATTGAGAATATAAAGTTCAATAATGGCGATGACAATGTGGCAATAAAAGCGGGTCGTGATGATGAAGGTCGTGCGAATTCAAATACACCTTCTGAAAATATTGTTATCAGAAATTGCGAATTCAAAGGTTTGCATGCTGTGGTAATAGGTAGCGAAATGTCAGCCGGAGTCCGAAACGTTTACGTAGACAATTGTAAAGCCTGGGGTTATCTGAAAAGAGGAATTTATGTAAAAACAAATTCAGACAGAGGAGGTTATGTGAAGGATTTGTATTTTTCAAATATTGACTTAGGTCAGGTAGAAGATTGTATTTACATGACAGCTAATTATCATGGCGAAGGAAGTGGATTGTATTCATCTAAAATTTCGGATATTTCGATTTCTAATTTAAGTTGCGAAAGTGCTTCAAATGCAGGGATTGTTATTGAAGGTTTTTCTGAAAAGAAAGTTGAAAATATTATCTTGGATACTATCACGATTAAGTCAGCTAAAAACGGAATGTCTTTGACTAATACTCAGAATATTAGTGTAAATGAAATAGTTATAGGTGATAAAAATGGGATTCCGAGTTCGGTGAAATAAATCCAGCTTTTTATTTTCGTAATAATAAATAAAGTACAGTAATAAGTGTGCTGCTTTTTTCAAATTCTCTTAAAAAAGCATAAGCTCTTTTCATTTGTGTTTTTACTGTATTTACAGATATGTTGTACATTTCGGCAATTTCAGCGTAGCTGTGCCCTTCAACTACATGAGAAACAAAAATCTCTCTTCGGGCCTGAGGTATTTTGTCAACAAGAGTTTGAATTTTAGATTTTTTATTCTCTTCACTTTTTTCAAAAATTACTTGTTCCTCTTCTTTTTCTTTAGGTAAAGTAATTTTTTTAGTGTCTAAACTTATTGTTTTCCTTTTTTCTAAATGTTGAAGGCTTAGATTTTTTACCGCTCTTGTAGCATAAGCTTTAAACGAAACGCTAAAGTTTACTTCTTCTTCTTTTTCCCATAAATAAATAAAAAAATCCTGAGCGATATCTTTTGCCACGTCTTTATCCTTAGTGATGTTAAAAGAAACTAAAGATAAATAGGCAAAATGCTCTTTGTATAGACTTTCAAATAATTTTAAATCCTTATGAGAAGACATCGGTGATTGAGTTTATCTGTTGTGTAATGGATTACAATAAATCAAATGATAAATAAAAAGTTTGTTTTTTTTTGTTATGTGTAAAAATAAGTAAAAAAAATTAAGAATACTGTCACCCTAAAAACTTTTTTTTATAACAAATATTTAACAACAAGAATGTTTGATTTGAAAATTAGATAAGCTTGAGATGAATATTTTTTTCATCAGTATGAAATACAAATGTTTTGAAAAAAGGAAGAACCAATAATAAATCAATAACTAACTAAAAA
>JALRGZ010000334.1 GCA_023253295.1 Flavobacterium sp. | reverse complement strand
CTCCACTAGCTGCAGAAGCATCATTATCATTGCTCCCTCCGCCACCGCCTCCGCCTCCTATTACGTACACGGTTGCTGAATCCCAGCCATCAACCGCAGGAGTAAAGTTGTTGATAGATGTAGTAAAAAGTTCTACCACTGGGCCAGTGAACGCTGATTTTCCATAAAAATCTTTTATAGAGATCTCACCGCTTGATGGTATAGTTGAAGTCGCACCATAGTATTCCTTTAAGGAGTGAGGAGCCGTTCCTCCAAACTCACCTTGAATATCTTCTAAAGAAATGTCATTAATATTTGAAGAAGTATTTGGAAGTTCAAATAATCTTGAAGCTCTTAAAACGTCTCTTCGTATGACGAATATACCAACAGACATTCCACTTGGTGAAGGACATGTAAACATTAGGTAATCCTACAATTCCTGCTTTCATGTTATTTATATTTTATACAGTACTTATTATAGTACGTTTTGAAAATTTTATTTTAAAAGTGTGCAAATATAAGATTTAATAAATGTTTTAGAAGCTATTAAGGAAAGATAAAAATGATTTTATACTATTTTTTTTCTTTTTAAAAGAACTTTCATCAAACCAAAACCAAATTAACACTTTTTAGATACAAAGCTGATTTTCAGAATTAAAAAACATAAAAAGTGTTAAAAAAATGTTATATTGCATTACACAACAACCTAAACAGACACTAATATGAAAAACTTCTACCTATTAATTCTGCTTACGAGTTTTAGCCCTCTATTAGCACAAAAGAGCATTTCCGGAGTAGTAAAAGACCATAGTGGTGGTAATCTCCCTGGAGTAAATATTATAGAAAAAGGAACTAACAATGGAGCTTCCACCGATTTAGACGGTAAATACTCCATCAAAGTTAAAGACGGAGCCACTTTGGTTTTTAGCTACATAGGCTTTAAAACCATTGAAAAACCAGCAACTGCTAGCGTAATGAATGTAACACTTACCTCAGAAGGTGGTGAAATCTTAAGTGATGTTGTTATTGTAGGCTCCCGAAACACAAAAAGAACCGTAGTAAATACCGCAGTTCCTATTGACATCATCAACATGAGGGACGTAAGTACACAAAGTGGAAAATTAGAAATCAATGAATTACTAGAATATGTAGCACCTTCATTTAATGCCAATAAACAATCGGGATCTGATGGAGCCGACCACGTAGATCCTGCTACTTTAAGAGGTCTTGGACCTGACCAAACCCTAGTTTTAATCAACGGAAAAAGAAGACATCAATCTTCCTTGATTAATTTATTTGGTACACGTGGTAGAGGAAATACGGGAACCGACTTGAATGCCATTCCAGCAGCTTCCATAAAAAGAATTGAAATTTTAAGAGACGGTGCTGCGGCCCAATACGGTTCAGATGCCATTGCCGGAGTAGTAAATATTGTTCTAAACGATAATATTGATGAATTTACAGGAACTGTTTCCTACGGTGTTTATAATACTAATGCTAAAGGAGACTTCCCAACAGGTACAGCTAATACGAATGGCTATCGATTAGATCAAAACGGTTTTGGAAATTCCTACGGAAAAGACCAATCGTTTGACGGTGGCTCGGTAAAAGTATCTGCTAACTATGGAGTTGCTGTTGGAGAAAAAGGTGGATATGCCAATTTTACCACAGAATATCTAAACAAAAACAAAACATTGCGTCCTGGTTTTGATTTTAGAAAAGGTTTTGGAGAAGCTTCTATATTGGGTTTTAACCTATTTGGAAACTTATCTATCCCTGTTTCAGACAAAACTGAAATTTATGCTTTTGGCGGAAGAAACTACAGAGATACGGATGCATATGCTTTTACAAGAAACGATGGGGAAAGAGTTGTAGAGTCTATCTATTCAGGAGGATTCACCCCAAGAATCACCTCTAATATTCTTGACAATTCTTTTGCTGCAGGTATCAAAACGGAAACCAAAAGTGGCTGGAAAATCGACTTCAGTAATACTTACGGGAAAAACCTATTTCATTACTATATAAAAGGAACTCTTAATGCCTCACTTGAAGACGCTTCTCCAACAGAATTTGATGCAGGAGGACATAGTTTAAGTCAAAATACTACCAATTTAGATTTTTCAAAAAACTTTGACTCTGTTTTAGATGGTTTAAACGTAGCTTTTGGTACGGAATTCAGAACCGAAACTTTTAACATTTTTGCAGGAGAAGAAGGTTCTTATGCTACTTACGACACTAACGGCAGACCTATAACTGACCCGACAACGCAATCAGCACCTATTGACCCTATTTCAAATGAAGCCAGACCAGGAGGCTCACAAGGATTCCCGGGATATAGTCCGGCAAACGTGGTGGATAAAAGTCGCTCTAATGTTTCTTTATATACCGATTTAGAGCTTGATGTAAACAAATCATTTTTAATTAGTGGAGCGCTACGTTTTGAAAATTATAGTGATTTTGGAAGCACATTCAATGGAAAACTTGCTACTCGCATTAAAGCTTCGGACAATTTCAATATAAGAGGATCTATTAGTACAGGCTTTAGAGCTCCTTCTTTGGCGCAAATCTATTACAATTTAAGATTCACAAACTTTAGTTCAAGTGGTGCTTCAGAAATATTACTCTCTCCAAACAACAGCCCTGTTACCAAGGCATTTGGCATTGAAAGACTTAACGAAGAAAAAGCCGTAAATGCATCATTTGGATTCACTTCTACTTTTGGTGATTTTAATGCTACTGTTGACGGCTATTTTATCAATGTAAAAGACAGAATTGTTTTGACTGGTTATTTTGATGCTTCTTCTTTTAATCTGGGTGTCGATGAAGCTCAATTTTTCGTTAATGGCGTTAATACCAAAACCTATGGTTTGGATGTAGTCCTTTCTTGGAAAAAGAAATTTGCAGACCAAACTTTTAGTGCCACTTTAGTAGGAAACATAAATGATATGAAAATTGGAAGTGTTAAAAATGGTACTTTAGACAAAGAAATTTTCTTTGGTGAAAGAGAAAAAGCTTTCTTATTAGCTTCTGCACCTAAAAATAAATTTGGATTAAACCTAAGTTACGACATAAAATGGTTCAATGCCGGATTAGCATTTACCCGTTTCAGCGAAGTAAAATTATTAGATTATCAGGTTTATGAAGATGTTGCCGATTATGACAATAGTTTAACGAAACAATTGAAAGCAGCAACAGACACTTATGGTGCTAAAATTGTTACCGATTTAACTTTAGGATTCAAATTAAACAAAAACGCTAAATTAAGCATTGGAGCAAACAACCTATTTAATATTTATCCTGATCAACAAGATGATTGGGTAGAAGGAGGCGGTTATTGGGATGCTGTTCAAATGGGATTCAGCGGAGCTTATTACTACGCTAGATTAGGTTTTAATTTCTAAAATATTTAATACAAAAAAAATCCTGAGTACAACACTCAGGATTTTTTCTAAATTGAAATTAAAAATATAATTCACTATTCATTATGCAAGAAAGCTTGTCTATTCAACAAGGTTTCTTCATCCTCTACATGATTTTCATCCGGAACACAGCAATCAACAGGACAAACAGCGGCACATTGAGGCTCGTCATGGAATCCTTTACACTCTGTACATTTTCCTGGAACAATATAGTATACTTCATCAGAAATTGGAGTTTGTGCCTCTTCAGCATCTACTTCAGTTCCATCAGGTAGAATTACTTTTCCACTTAATTTAGTACCATCTTTATATCTCCAATCGTCAGCTCCTTCATAGATTGCTGTATTTGGACATTCTGGTTCACATGCACCACAGTTGATACATTCGTCTGTTATGATAATTGCCATTATATTTTGGTTTTATGGTTAAAGTACGAAAGTTTTAAAGTTTTAACAACCCAAGTGCTATAACTTTTGTCTTTCGACTATATTATACTTATTTTTGTGCAAAATTACAATCAAAACATTTCATAAGCAAACAATATGACAATAGAAAACAAAAAAAATATTTTTGTGGAATTAGGAAAATTTCTAAGTCAATTTTCTGAAGCCGAAAACAAACAGAGAGAAGATGTACAGGGCAACGCTATTTTTTTTGATTCTTTTGTTGATTTAATTCAACTTTCTCAATCGCATAATGGATGGTATACTCCTGAACAAGTGTATTATGCAGTACAGTCTTGGGCAAAAGCCTTAACGGAAGAAAATCTTAACCAATGGCTTTCTAACTATTCTTTTGATGGTGTCAAGACTAAAAAAATTGCCTTAATCCTTGCCGGAAATATTCCATTGGTTGGATTTCATGATTTTCTTTGTGTTCTAATAACAGGGCACGATGTTTTAGTAAAAACTTCTTCTAACGATCAACATTTGCTACCATTCTTAGCTAAATATTTGATTCATATTGCACCCGAATTAGCTAACAAAATCACTTTTACCGAAGGTAAATTAGAAAAC
>JALRGZ010000292.1 GCA_023253295.1 Flavobacterium sp. | reverse complement strand
ACTCATGCTTTATCATGCTTTACAATTGATTGCCGCAAGCATCATTGCTCAGAATATGGCTCGCCGAAAAAAAGTATAATTTTATATAAAGCTTATGCGTCTCACTTGTATCCACAAAGAAGATTTAAAACTTTTAAATGGATACAAGTTAGGCACTAGCTAGTAAATACAACAATAACAACAACTATTCTTGTTCGCTCAATAAAATAATCCATTGCGATTTCTTCATTCCACACAATGACTTAGTCTTTCAAATTATCTTAAAAACTTATTTAACAGTTGTTGTCCCTTTGTGCATCTCTGCGAAACTCCCCCCCATATTAACAAAACTTTAAAGACATTTTAGAAGCTTTTCCCGCCAAAGAATCATTATCTTTAGCATTAAAAGAAAATACTATGTCACAAAATTCGAAAGAACTCAAACTTGCAGTTCTGATAGATGCCGATAATGTTCCTTACAGCAATGTAAAAGGAATGATGGAGGAAATTGCCAAATACGGAACACCCACTACCAAACGTATTTATGCCGACTGGACCAAACCTAACGCTAACGGCTGGAAAGGTGTTTTACTGGAACACGCCATTACTCCTATTCAGCAATACGGTTATACCACTGGAAAAAATTCTTCAGATTCGGCTTTGATTATTGATGCAATGGATTTGTTATATTCCGGAAAACTAGACGGTTTTTGTATTGTTTCCAGTGACAGTGATTTCACCCGTTTAGCTATTCGTTTAAGAGAATCAGGAATGAAAGTCATTGGAATTGGCGAACAAAAAACACCAAAACCCTTTATTAGTGCCTGCGACCGATTTATTTTCCTCGAAGTCTTAGATGGTGCTACCAAGAAAAAAGCGGCCAAAACTGTAATTGAAACCAAAAAACCAGTTGAAAAAACCACTACAACTAAAACTACTGAAAAAGCAACTCAAAAACCGCTGAATAAAATCGACGAACCAACAATAGAACTGATTGAATCGACCATTGAAGACTTAGCCGATGATGCAGGTTGGGCATTCCTAGGTGATGTAGGAAACCTAGTAGTAAAGAAAAAACCCGAATTTGACCCCAGAAACTATGGTTTTTCTAAACTCACGCCAATGCTCAAATCACTTACCGACATTCTAGAAATAGACGAAAGAGATTCGGATAAAAAAGGAATTAAACACGTATATGTGCGTTTACTTTTTAGTTAAACATACTGCTTAATCGTTTGATATAAAACCTCTTTATTGATTGGTTTGGTTAAATAATGATTCATTCCTATTTCGGCAACACGCTGTTTTGTACTTTCCATTACATCCGCAGTAACGGCTATAATAGGAATCGTAGCATTTTGTTCTCCTACTTGTCCGTTTCTAATGGCAATAGTGGCTTCATAACCGTCCATCACTGGCATTTGCAAATCCATCAAAACTAAATCTATTCTATTCGCAGCAAATGCGTCCAAGCCTTCTTGACCATTATTAGCATATATAACAACCGTATTCAACCATTTTTTAGTAATCATTTTAATGACCATTTGGTTCATTGCGTTATCTTCTACAACTAAAATGGTTTTTCCACCTAAATCACATACTGCTGCTTCGGTAACCACTGGGGCTGCTACTGTTTTTTTCTCAGGAATTTCATAATCCAATGTTATAGTACACACGGTTCCTTTTCCTAATTCACTATCAATAGCGATATGTCCGCCTTGCATATCAACCAGTGTTTTTACAATGTACAATCCTAATCCAAGTCCGCCAAACTTTCGTTTGTTATCAATGCTATGTTGTGAAAAAGAATCAAACAAACTGTCTTTCTTTTCCTTAGCAATTCCCACACCTGTATCGGAAACAATCATTTTAATACTGGCCAAAGTATCCGATTTCATTTCGATTTCTACTTTGAATTCTACCGATCCTTCTGTAGTAAATTTGATGGCATTATTTAACACATTATTCAAAATCTGAAACAACCTATTCTCATCACCAATAATCACAAGGCTTTGCAATTCAGGCTTTTTAAATTTGAATTTTAAACCTTTATCTTTCGATTTAAGTTTGGCATTGTGGCGTACATTTCTAAAAATATTCAGTACATCGAACTCCTTTTTCTCTAGTCTTAATTCATTTTTTTCAATCTTAGAAAAATCCAAAATATCATTTACGGATCCCAATAAACTCTGTGCCGAATAGGTAATTACATCGCAATTTTTCTTTGTCTTTTTGTCCTTCACCTCAGCTGAAGCACTTTCAATTAAATTGGTAATAACATTTAATGGTGTACGTAACTCATGACTAATATTAGACAAAAAATACGATTTCAACTCGTTCATTTCTTCCGATTTCACTAAGGCTATTCGGTTGAATTCTTCTTTTTCATTTTTTAATTTCCTAATCAAATTTGCCATTGAAAGTGATAAGAAAATAACTTCTAAACCAGTACCTATTTTGGAACTATTTTGTATTACAAATGTATTAGGAATTACTCCCACATTATTAAGAATGAATACTCCAAAACCGATGATTAAAAAGAAAATCCCCAACACATACAGGATATCTACTTCTTTTTTTGAATACAATAAATAACTAATGGAATACAACACTATTATAAAAAAGATTAGGGCAAGAAAATTGACAATTTGATACGAATAAAACAATGCCGCAGGCACAAATACAGTTACCAAAAAAAGAGCAACAAAGGAAATATAACTTATTTTATAAACCAAATACAAGCGCTCACTGTTCTTTTTTATTTGCAAAAACAATTCACTATAACGTCCAAAAATAAAAGCTCCTACAATTGCTAGCAGCAAGACAGCATGTTTTGAAAACCAACCTCCGCTTGGCGTTATATATTGATAAAAATAACCATCTAGAGCAAATTGCAACAGCCCTACAGACACAACATACAAGCTGTAATACAAAAACGTTAATTCCTTCAAGCTAATAAACAATAAAAAACAAACGATTGCTACAATAAACAATAATCCATAAAAAAACCCAAATACAAATTGTTCAGTCGAGTTAACATTAACAAAAGCCTCCGTTGAATATAAAATTAATGGTAATTTTAAAACGTCTCCATCGCTTTTTACATGCAGGACTAACTTTAATTGGGAATTTGGAGGAATAACTAAATCAAATAAACATTTTCGATGTGGATAACTTCGTTGTGAAAACTTCTTTTCATCTCCACTAATATGTTTAATAATTTTTCCTGTTTGCTGATTTACAACATACAATTCAACTATATTGGTAATAGGACGTGCTGTTTCAAAATAATATTTTAACTCTCCATTTGTAGTGTTGACAATGGTTGTAGAAGACCAAAAATTATTTTCAGTAAATCCTAAATAATCTCCTTTGGTTTTTAATGAAACCGGTTTTAATGCATCGAAATTTTTTAATACAAACTGAATATCTAGTTTTTTCTGACCTACATCAGCAATGGAAGTATAATTTTCAAGAGAGACTTTATAAGGTAATTGATCTTTTTTAAAAAAATATTGTGAGTAACCAATTATAGAAAAAAATAGGAAAAAAAGGCTTACTACAATTTGTTTTACATTTAAAATTCTCGCTATCTTCATGTTCTAAAATTTAAGACTGCGTAAAAATAAAAAACATATTGATAGTTACTGATTAATATTGTGTTTCTTTTACCGTTTTGACAAAAAAAAACCAATGATTTATTAATGTTTTCTAAATTATTTTAAAAGATTACAGATTCTTTTTACATTTAAACAAAACTATCTTAAAAACTATGAGAAAAGAATTTTTTATTATTGGATTTGGACTTTTGTTATTAAGTCTTGCCGCTCATTTTTTATTTAAAACAAGCCTTTTAATAGCCCTCACCATTTTGATTCTATTGATTATCGGGATTTTTAACAGTTTACAACACAAACATGCTATTCTTAGAAATTTTCCAGTTTTGGGATATTTCAGGTATGCTTTTGAAGAAATTGCCCCTGAAATTCAACAATACTTTATTGAAAGAACTACAGATGGTAAACCATTTTCCAGAAACGAAAGAGCACTAGCCTATCAACGTGCTAAAAATATTAGTGCCAACACACCATTTGGAACACAATTAGATATTAACACTTCTTCATACGAAGGCGTAAAACACTCCATTTTTCCGGCACACGTTAACGAAGAATTACCGAGAGTTACAATAGGTGGTCCCGATTGTACCCAACCCTATTCCGCGTCCTTATTGAATATCTCTGCCATGAGTTTTGGGTCGCTAAGCGAAAATGCAATTATAGCACTCAACAAAGGCGCACAAAAAGGCAACTTCTACCACAATACGGGCGAAGGAGGTTTAACAGAATACCATTTGCAAGGTGGTGATATCACTTGGCAAATTGGAACAGGATATTTTGGATGTCGCAACGAGGAAGGTAATTTTGATGCCGAAAAATTCAAAGAAAAAGCCAATCTTCCATCTGTAAAAATGATTGAAATCAAACTATCTCAGGGTGCCAAACCAGGACATGGAGGGGTTTTGCCGGCAGCAAAAAACACCGAAGAAATTGCCAAAATTCGTGGTGTAAAACCGCACACTACTATTCTTTCTCCTCCTTGCCATACTGCTTTTAACGATCCCAAAGGCCTAGTACAGTTTGTAGCACATCTGAGAGAATTAGCCAACGGAAAACCAATAGGATTTAAATTATGCATTGGGAAAACCGAAGAATTTGAAGCCATTTGCCACGAAATGATTCAACAAAATTGCTACCCTGATTTCATTACTGTTGATGGCGCCGAAGGCGGAACAGGAGCCGCTCCATTAGAATTTGCTGACGGTGTAGGAATGCCATTGGAACCTTCATTGATTTTTGTAAACAAGACTTTAATCCGTTTTGGAATTAGAAAGAACATCCGTATCATTTGCAGTGGAAAAATTATTTCTGGCCATGCAATTCTAAAAGCGATTGCCCTGGGTGCCGATTTATGTAATAGCGCTCGTGGTTTTATGTTTTCGCTCGGTTGTATCCAAGCCTTGCGTTGCAATACAAATAACTGCCCTGTAGGTGTTGCCACTCAAGACAAAATGCTAATGAAAGGATTATCCGTTACCGATAAATTTGAACGTGTGTATCATTTTCATAAAAATACCTTATATGCTGCAAATGAATTATTGGCTGCGGCAGGAAAAACATCTTATGAAGAGGTTGATGTTTCCATTTTTATGAGAGGAGATGAATTTACCCATCTTTCAGATTTGTATTTTCCAGATAACTTATCGAATGTTATCAAGCATTAAAAAAACAAGGAGGGCAATAAAGCCCTCCTCTACTTGGTTTTGATTTACTATCTCAACTTATAATTAACTAAATGCTGCTGATGATTGTTGTGTTTTCTTTTTCTACCCAAATTAACATACACAAGTAATGAATCAAAACCGCCTATTAAAGGTACAAAATAATTCTAAATTTATTTCAAAAAACTGATTTTTAACGTATTACAAAAATATTATTAATATCAAATTACGCTATCCTAATCGAATTTTATGGTATATACTGCAAGAAACCACAAACAGTATACATCAAAGAAAGAGCATAAAAATTGTACATTTGCAGCAATCGTTAAAAACATTACTATGCAACTTGTATTTGCCTCTAATAACAAAAATAAAATCAAAGAAATCCAACAGTTACTACCTAATACTATTGAAATTTTAAGTTTGGAATCCATTGGATGTCTAGAAGAAATTCCTGAAACAGCAGCCACTATTGAAGGAAATGCTATTCTTAAAGCAAATTATGTAACAGAAAAATATGGCTATAATTGTTTTGCCGATGACACAGGCTTAGAAATTGAGGTTCTCAACGGCGAACCAGGCGTGTACTCAGCAAGATACGCTGGCGAACAAAAAAATGCCGAAGATAACATGAACAAAGTACTGAACGCCTTAGCCAATTCAACAAATAGAAAAGGACAATTCAAAACGGTAATTGCCCTTAATATGAATGGCGAACAACTTTTGTTTACTGGAATTGCCAAAGGCGAAATCACCACCGAAAAATCAGGAAATCAAGGATTTGGCTACGACCCTATTTTTCAACCTGAAGGATATCAAGAAACATTTGCTGATTTACCTTTAGAAATTAAAAACCAAATTAGTCATCGCGGAAAAGCAACCCAATTGCTTCTAAACTATTTAAATCAAATGAAATAATGTTTTAAATCTAACTTTTTTATTTGTTTTTATTATAAAATTCCTCAACAAAATGGCTTGAAAATCAAAAAAACCTAAGTGTAATTTTGTTAGAAAACCATAACTTTCTGATAATCAAATAAATTAAATTCATTAAAACTTAGTAATGCATTAGTTTATATCGATTATTAGCAGTAATTTTGCACCCTATTTTAAAAATACATATGAATAAATTTGAACAATTAGGATTGAGTGAATCGTTACTGAAGGCGATCAAAGATCTAGGATTTGAGAATCCGTCGGAAGTACAGGAGAAAGCGATTCCCCTATTATTGGAAAAAGATACAGATTTAGTTGCGTTGGCTCAAACTGGGACAGGGAAAACGGCAGCTTTTGGTTTTCCAGTTATCCAAAAAATTGATGCTGACAACAGAAATACGCAGGCGTTAATTTTATCTCCAACGCGCGAGCTTTGCTTACAGATAGCCAACGAACTTAAAAACTACTCTAAATACGAAAAAGGTATTAATGTGGTAGCAGTTTACGGAGGAGCTAGTATTACAGAACAAGCTAGAGAAATTAAAAGAGGAGCACAAATTATTGTGGCTACTCCAGGTAGAATGCAAGACATGATTAATAGAGGATTAGTAAACATCACTCAAATTAACTATTGTATTCTTGACGAGGCAGACGAAATGTTGAACATGGGATTCTATGATGATATCGTAAACATCCTTTCAACTACCCCAGACGAGAAAAACACTTGGTTGTTTTCTGCTACTATGCCAGCAGAGGTTGCAAGAATTGGAAAACAATTCATGACTAACCCGGACGAAATTACTGTTGGTACTAAAAACTCAGGTTCAGCAACGGTATCTCACGAATTTTACTTAGTAAACGCTCGTGACCGTTATGAAGCTTTAAAACGTTTAGCGGATGCAAATCCGGACATTTTCTCAGTAGTTTTTTGTAGAACAAAACGTGATACACAAGCTATTGCTGAAAAATTAATCGAAGACGGATACAGCGCTGCTGCTTTACACGGTGATTTATCTCAGGCACAACGTGACGGAGTAATGAAATCTTTCCGTGGAAGACAAATTCAAATGCTTGTTGCTACTGACGTTGCGGCTCGTGGAATTGACGTTGACAACGTGACTCACGTAGTAAACTACCAATTACCTGACGAAATCGAAACCTACAACCACCGTTCTGGACGTACAGGTCGTGCTGGTAAATTAGGTACTTCTATCGTAATTGTTACTAAAAGTGAATTACGTAAAATTTCTTCTATCGAAAGAATCATCAAACAAAAATTTGAAGAAAAAACAATTCCTTCCGGAATCGAAATCTGCGAAATTCAATTATTGCACTTAGCAAACAAAATCAAAGATACTGAGGTAGATCACGAAATTGACAACTACTTACCTGCTATCAATGATGTTCTTGAAGGTTTATCTAAAGAAGAATTGATTAAGAAAATGGTTTCTGTTGAATTTAACCGTTTTATCAATTACTACAAGAAAACAAGAGATATTTCGGCTTCAGGTTCTGACAGACGAGAACGTGGAGACGACCGCGCACCAAGAGAAAACAACAACGGTGGAGCTACCAGATATTTTGTAAATATCGGAGCCAGAGATAACTTTGACTGGATGTCATTAAAAGACTATCTAAAAGAAACTTTAGAATTAGGTCGTGATGACGTATTTAAAGTAGATGTAAAAGAAGGCTTCTCTTTCTTTAACACTGATCCGGAACACACTGAAAGAGTAATGGAAGTATTAAACAACGTTCAATTGGAAGGACGTCGTATTAATGTTGAAATCTCTAAGAATGACGGAGGTGGAAGACGTGACCATAATGGAAGAAATTCTGGAGGAAGACGTGACGGCGGAAGAAGAGAAGGTAATTTTGCTCCAAGAAGAGAAGGTGGTTTCAGAGGCGATAGAACTCCAAGAGAAGGTGGTTTCCGTAGTGAAAGAAACAGTTCTTCAAGAAGAGAAGGTTCATCTGACAGAGCTCCTAGACGTTCTGAAAGCTTTGGAGACTCTTCAAGACCAAGAAGACCAAGAAGAGACTAACAGCCCTCTGTTAATTTTCTTATAATTAAAATAATAAACTACAAAATATTTAAAGCCGTTTTATTACTTTTAGAGTTTTAAACCAGTTTATGAAATATTTTGTAGTTTTCTTTTTTTTACTGCTTGCCGCACCCAATTTTGCGCAAACAGTAACTACTTCTCAAAAAGTAACAGGTTACATCTATAATGATAATACTAAAACCCCATTAATGGGTGCCAATATTATCAATATCAACAAAGTTCGAGGTTCCGTAACCGACTCTAATGGATATTTCGAAATTGATGTTCAGCCTACTGACACCCTACACATAACTCTTTTAGGTTTTCAATCCTTAAGAGTCAAAGTAACCAATGACTGGATTAAAAATAAGGTCGCTAAAATTTTCCTAACCGAAAAAGCCATTGCATTAGAAGAAGTTGTCATCAAACCTTTTAATCTAACAGGTTATCTGGAAGTAGATTCAAAAACTATTCCTGTAAACAAAGATTATCGCTATAGCATTTCAGGACTAAATTCAGGTTATGAAGCAGGAGAATATTCACCAGGAGCTTTTGGAAAAGTGCTAGGATCTATTTTCAACCCTGCCGATATGCTGTATAATTTTTTTGGCAAAAAGTCCGTAGAACTCAAAAAACTCAGAGAGATGAAAAAAGACGATACAGTCAGAGCTCTTTTAGAATCGAAATTCGATCGTGAAACACTGGCAGTATTATTAGGTATTGATAAAAAAGAAATTCCTGAAATATTACAAAGATGTAATTACTCCGAATCTTTTATCCAAACCGCAAACGACCTCCAAATTATGGATGCAATAAGCGGTTGCTACGAACAATACAAAGTCTTAAAAAAGAAATAGCACAAAAGAAAAACAGATCAAATCCTCAATTATTTAATTGGGGATTTTTTATTCCATGAATTAAGATTATAATAAATTCCTATATTTGACAAAATAGCTATAAAGATTACCAAATGAAACCAAGTAACATCATTCAAATTTTATTCATTACACTTATCTCTAATATTAGTTTTGGACAAACAAAATTTATCCAACAAAAGGCAGGACATATTTTTTACTTGGACATACCGGATTACATGACCAAAACTGTAGGACTAAATGATGTAGCTTCCATTCAATATAAAAGCAGTGTTAAAGACATCTATACCATCGCAATCGAAGATAGCAAAGAAGATCTTGCAATATTAGAAATCCATTATTCAACGATAAATGAATTTCAGGAAGAATTTGCCAATGATTTTTTGAATAACGAAGACAAAAGAACAATCTCTAAAGCAATATTCAAATCAAAAGACAACACTAATTTTGCCGAATTTGAAGCCTCATATTTTGATAAGGATGCACAAATTGAAATTTATTATCTGATCGGAATTATCGAAACTAAAACCCATTTCTATAAAGTACTCTCATGGACAACCATGGAAAACAAAGACAAATACAAAGCCGATTTTCAAAAAATTATTTACAGTCTAAAAGACTAAACTTTTAGCTACTCAAAACAAAACCGCCTCAACTAAATAAAGATGAGGCGGTTTTATTTTATACAATTCAGTTAAATTACTTAACCGGAATATTAGCTAAAATTTCAACTAAAAATTTCCAGAATTTTTGAGATGAAGCAATACTGGCTCTTTCATCAGGAGAATGCGCTCCATGAATAGTTGGCCCAAAAGAAATCATATCCATATCAGGGTAATTGGCACCTAAAATACCACATTCTAAACCGGCATGACAAGCAACTACTTTAGGTTTTTCAGCGAATAATTTTTCATAAACAGGCGCTAAAACTTTCAAAATAGCCGAATCCGGATTAGGAGTCCATCCCGGATAAGAACCTGACAATTCCACTTCGCAACCCATTAATTCGAAAGCCGATCGTAAATCATTAGCCAAATCAAACTTAGCCGATTCTACTGAAGAACGCGTCAAACACATAATAGTTAATTTTCCGTTCCCTACATTTACTTTGGCAATGTTATTAGAAGTTTCAACCAAATTATCAAAATCAGCACTCATACGATGCACACCATTGGTTGCTGTTGCCATGGAACGTACAAAATAGTATTGCGCCATTGGAGGCATTACTTTAGCAGGAAGTGCTTCTAATTTTTCAAAAACAATCTCTAAATTAGGTTCCGTAGTTTTTAACTCAGCTTTGATTTCGTTTACAATTTGCTGCATATCAAAAACAAAAGCCTCATCATATACCGAAGCGATAATTACTTTGGCCACACTTTCGCGAGGAATAGCATTACGCAAACTTCCACCTTGAATTTCGGCAATTTGCAAACCAAAATTATCAAAACCGTCAAACAACAAACGATTCATAATTTTATTAGCATTCCCTAATCCTTTATGAATATCCATTCCGGAATGTCCTCCTTTTAGTCCTTTAACCGTAATAGAATAACCTACTGAATGTTCAGGTGTTTCCTCTTCATCATATTCAGCCTCGGCAGTTACATCAATCCCACCAGCACAACCTATGTCAATTTCATCGTCTTCTTCAGTATCTAAATTCAATAGAATTTCACCTTTCAATATACCTGGCTGTAGGTTCATTGCCCCTGTCATACCTGTTTCCTCATCAATAGTAAACAAAGCTTCAATAGCCGGATGTGCAATATCTGTACTTTCTAAAACCGCCATAATAGCTGCTACTCCTAAACCGTTGTCAGCACCAAGAGTAGTTCCTTTAGCACGTACCCAGTCACCATCAACATACATTTCGATTCCCTGAGTATCAAAATCAAACACAGTATCGGCATTTTTTTGATGTACCATATCCAAATGTCCTTGCAAAACAATTGGTTTACGGTTTTCCATTCCTGCAGTAGCCGGTTTACGGATAATTACATTTTGAACTTCGTCCTCAATAACTTCCAAACCTAAATTTTTACCAAAATCCTTAATAAAGGCTACAACACGTTCTTCTTTTTTAGAGGGACGCGGAACCGCATTCAAATCGGCAAACTTATTCCATAATGCCTTTGGTTCTAAATTTCGTATCTCTTGACTCATATCTATTATTTGCAATTTTTAGGCATCAAAGTTACAAAGTTTAAAATCTTTTTACTGTTATTGAACCAAATATTATGATATATTTACATCACAATAAAAAATGCTGTTTTGAAAAGAAAATACCTACTGCCTTTTTTACTAATTATTCAGATTATCATTCTTAAAATAATAGCTTTTTATCCGGAATGGATAGAACGCTATTTCAGCAATTTAATCTATCTGCAAATTTCCAATTTCTCAAGAATTGTTTTTGGAAAAATTCCTTTTTCAATAGGCGACTGTCTTTACATTCTTTTAATTCTGCTTATCGCAAAATGGTTTTGGAACAAAAGAAAATCTTGGAAACTTCATTGGAAAACCAACGTACTCCACATTTTTAGTTTTCTATCCGTCTTTTATTTTAGTTTTCATCTGCTTTGGGGACTGAATTATTACCGTATGCCTCTATTTGAAAAAATGAATATTAAACGTGAATATTCGGATGCCGATTTATACGATTTCACCAAAAAAATCATCGCTAAGGCAAATGCAATTCAGATACAAATTACTAAAAACAAAAATCTAAAAGTAGTTTACCCTTACAGTCACGAAGAAACCTTCGAAAAAAACATAAATGGTTATCAAAACCTATTGAAAAGCTACGCTTACTTTGGATATCAAAATAGCAGCATCAAAAAATCTCTTATCAGTTTGCCATTAACCTATATGGGATTTGGAGGCTATTTAAATCCATTTACTAACGAAGCCCAAGTAAATGACTTAATGCCCAAATACAATTTACCTACTACAAGTTGTCACGAAATGGCACATCAAATGGGTTATGCCAGCGAGAGCGAATGTAATTTCATCGGTTTTTTGGCTTCGGTCAATAACGAGGATTTGTATTTTCAATACTCGGGTTACAGTTTTGCGCTTCGTTATTGTTTAAACAATTGGTATTTGAAGAATGAAAAAATATACCAACGACTATTACAAACTGTACATCCTGGTATTATAGTAAATTATAAAGAGAGTGAAATTTTCTGGAGGCAATATGAAACCCCTATCGAAAAAGGATTTCATGCTTTTTATGACCGCTATTTAAAAATTAACCAACAAAAAGAAGGAATGGATAGCTATAGCAAATTTGTAGATTTATTAGTCAATTTTTATAAAAATAAATTTGTAAATTAGTCAACTTCCCATTGACGCAATTTATTCAATTCTTCTTGTTCTTCTAATTCTTCGGCAGGAATTACCTTCAAAAAAGAAGGATGTTGCTCAATAGCATATTCAATTTTCTCTACAATTTCATCGATGGTATCATTATCATAATCCACATCTAAAGGCTCTTTGATAATAAACGATTGCAGAATTCCTTTTTTCTTCATTCGGATACCTTTTCTATCAAAGGAACGTCTAAATCCATCAATCACTATTGGAACCACTATGGGACGATGCTGTTTAATAATATGTGCCGTCCCTTTTCTAACAGGTTTAAAAGAACGTGTAGTTCCTTGTGGAAAAGTAATAACCCAGCCATCATCGAGTGCTTTTTTAATATTCTCAGTATCATTAGGATTCACAGGTCTTTTCTCTGCAACATCTACTCCTTCAGAGCGCCAAGTACGCTCAACTGGAATAGCACCAGCATAGGACAATATCTTTGGTAATAACCCGGAACGCATGGTTTCCTTAGCCGCCACATAATAAATATTTAATTTGGGATGCCATAAATAACCAATATTTTTTATAGAATCTACTCGACCACTTAAACTAGCATTGAATACATGAAACATAGCTACTACATCCGCAAAATACGTTTGATGATTAGAAATAAAAAGCACGTTCGTATCGGGTAGATTTCTAATAATTTCTGAACCTTCAATTTGTAACTCATTAAAGCCTCGATAACGTCTATGAGTACAACTTCCAAAAATACGGATCAACCATTTTTTTAGAAATAAAATATGTCCAAAAGGATTTCTTTGAAAGAGTCTCATAAATTGTTTTCTTATTTTTTGAAATTGGTTTGCAAAACTACAAAAATTATAACTGAGCTTTCAAACAGAATAGCAATCAATTATATATTTTTTTCAATAAAAACACCATCTAAAACATCTCTTAATTCACTCAACATCATTGCAGTGGCTCCCCAAACAATATGCCCTTCAATTTTAAAAGCAGGTACTTCAATACTTGTTGCGTAAGAGGTGGTTAATGTCTCGGTCACAATGATTGTATCATCTCTGAAAACAGCCAACGGTAATTCGATTACAGCAGCTACTTCAACTGGATCCGGTTTAAAATGTATTTCTTCTTTACAAATTCCTAAAAAAGGATGCACCATAAAATTACTTGGTGGAATATACAAGGATGTAAACGCTTTTATAATTTCTATTTTACTTCGATCTACTCCTATTTCCTCTTCTGTTTCTCGTAATGCAGTTGTTTTAAAATCAGCATCAGCTGACTCAAATTTTCCTCCTGGAAAAGCAATTTGGGCCGAATGTACCCCCTTGTAAGAATTGCGTACAATTAAAACCAAGTGTGTTTCCTTATTTTTAGGATAAAACA
>JALRGZ010000202.1 GCA_023253295.1 Flavobacterium sp. | reverse complement strand
TTTGTCAAAAAGTATTTTCCGATGCTGTTCAAACGAAATATATTGCTCTTTAAAATCAACAATTGTTTTTGCTGAATTTATCTTTTTAGCAATCTGATTTATGTTGTTTCCAATAGCTTTAAGTTCAGTAGTTAATACAATGGTTTCTTCCATTAAATCATCTAAAGATTGATTGCGGTAGGTACTTATAATAGGCTTGTTGAATAAGTGCTTTCTAATGTAGTCACTTAATTTTCGGCAGCAACTAGCTTTAAATTTGGCATCAATTTTTGCATACTCTTGCTCTGTCAGGCGCAGTGTTATCCTGCGGGTTCTGTTTGAATTTCCTCTTTCCATCATCTTTCATTTTTATCATTTTTCAAACTCTATGCTTTTAAGTGTCTCCACCGCCGAGTTCCGAGGCAATAGGTGGCAAGATAGGCGGTTGTCCGACAACCGTTCATCTTGCCACTGCTGGAACGTGGCAGTCTTTCAGCTTTTTAAAAGTCTAATACTAAGATAAAAGAGGTTTTAGAGATAAACAATCCTAATCATATTTTGATTAGGGTACGTTAAATTCAAAAAAGACGGAAATCAGGAAAAAGGATTATGACAATAGGAACTCATCATAAACAAATCTTTTCCAAAACAAAAAGGAAAAAAAGAAAGCAGTTCTTCAATTGAATATTTGACAAAGAAGTGCTATAAGTCCCGAAGGGTGACAGGCTTCGTTTAGAAGCTTGTCATTATGCGCACTTCTTTGTCAAATGTTCAATACTTTGGCTGGCTTTTTTCTCCTTTGGAATGGAATCGGAAAACCTATCAATATTCTGAAAGAGTCTTCTTTTTTTATGTCTTTTGAAAGGGTACACTTCTACAAAATCCAATGAAAAATATAGAACAAAAGAAGTGTACTTTTTCAAGCAATATTTTGTTTTTCAATCCACAAAATTCTGAGGATTCATCCGAAGGTTTTTGAGGATGTCTGACAGTGTATAAAGCAGTCTGAAATTTTATTTTTTTGGAGTGTTAATTAAAGAAATTGTGTCTCTTAAATCATTCGTAGAAATGAATTCTAAAACATAATTTTCAGCATCCTTTTTTTGTTCAGGTGAAGTAGAAAAAGTGTTGAGATAAAAATCTTCATTTTCATCTTCGATATGAATAATTTCGGTGTAACCTTTCGTGATTAAAGTTCCTTTTAATTTTAAAACTTTAAGCTCATTTCCCCTGTCAATTTCCTTTTTTACTCTAAGTTTTATAATCTTATCCATTATAGTTTTCTTAAGTGTTTTTACAACAAATAAAATACTTCTAACAACAAAGAGACTCGTAAAACGAGCCTCTTGTTGGAATTAATATATTATGAAATCTTATTTATTTAATAGTTTTTCTAAATATTCGATTTTTTCTTTTTCGGCTTGAACTAGACGCTCATATAGTTTTTTATTTTCTTCGTATGCTTCGACTAGTTTGTCTATTGGGTTAAAATTGCATGTATTGTTGTGTCCAAAATTACTACTTGAAACAGTTTCGTTAAATGTGTTAAAGTAATTAATAACACCTTCTTCAGAAAAATTCTTAATTCCCTCTGTTGTAACTCCCAGTGCTTCAGCAATAGCTTTTAATTTATCATCTTCAATTGTTTCGCTTCCTTCAATATTTGAAACCGATTGTTGACTCACACCGATAGCTTGTGCAAGGGCTTCCTGCTTTATGCCTCTAAGCTCTCTGATGCGGCTAATATTTCTACCGATATGTTTTGTTTTTGTCTCTGTATCCATGTCTCAAAGATATTTAAAATTTCTAAAAAGAAAAGTCTGTTGGTAATTTACAAGCGAGCTTTTGTAAGATACAATTCCGATTAGTTCGGTACGGTACAATCTATCGCTTACTTGCAATGTATTAAACAAAAATACAATTTTTCAGACAGGTATCAATTAAAAAAATCAAAATTATGAAAGCTTTAGCAAAACTATCCTTTCCTAAACTCGAAAACGAGTACTTGGAAAATATACTCAGACAATTGGTTAATCAATATAACATTATTCAGATATTCTTTAACAAAAGTTCTTCTTACTCATGTTCGCATCTTATAATCCATATTGATAAAAATTCAGATGCAATAAAACTCCAATTAAACAAGTGGGTCAAAAAGGTTAAAAGGAATTGGAACATCGATGTTTATTTTATTTACTCTTCCAGACTTCACCATCTGTATTTTTTAGCTTCTCCATTTATCGAATACTACTGTCGCCAAACGTGTATTATTTACCAAAATAATGAATCAGAAAATTTACTTGTGATTAAACGGGATTGGAAGAAATACAAAAAGAAATTCAATGTATACCAAGACCGTTTTTATCACGATCACGATTTGCATCATTCAGAAATTAAAAAAATCATTTCGGAAGGTATCTCGAACACTGTTTTCAGTTCTTATTCCAGATTGATTGAATATGATATGGACTATCTGGAAGAATTGTATGCAGGTTATAAATCTGATAATCTGAGTTTAGATGAAAGAATTACTAATTTGATAAGATACATTCCGGAAATTCAAAAGTATTTCGTAAAAGACAGTCCTAGCAAATTTTACCTCACACAATTCATTGAAAGGGCAAAAGAGGCAACTGCCAACGATGATGCTCTGTATGAAAACGAAATGTATGAGGCTTTAGGTGTCGCTGAACAAAATCTATTTAATCTTGTTGGAGAACGTTTTTCTGAATTGAAGAAGCTAATCAAAAAAGAATACTCAAAAGAGCAACGAACTGTAAAACAAATTGAAGAAAAAACCAAAAATCCAATTCTTGACTCAGCAATACAAACAATATTAAAATCAATTGATGCCGAAGAGATTTTTTTGTATCACCAAATTACTTACGGAGAGTTTTCTACTTATTATCTCCTGCTTATAGCAAATGGAATAAGTAATCATAAATTACGCTCCATTAACCAGTCATTACAAATTAAGATGGGCGATTGCTATGATTTTGTTTTATTAGGTCATAGTAGAAGCTGGATACAAAATCATCTCTATTGGTATCAAAGTTTCTTTACAGTTGTAGTTAAAGAAAGTAATTTGATTTATTCTTCCAGTAAATTCCATGCGGAAATTCATTGGGAAGTTCCTCATGAAGATCATTATGCTGATTTACATTTTCATTACAGAACAGTGAAGGATACAGCTACGCAGTTTTTGACAATAGTTAATAATGAAGAGCAAAACTATCAAGTTTTAGAATACTTGTTTACTCTGTTTTTTCAGTCTTTCTGCCGAACATACATTTATATAAAAACCTATTACGTTCCTAATTATGTTTCCAATCAGACATTATGGAAAATGTGTTTGTATGCTGATTCAGATATTTACAAATACAATTATATGTTGGAGATTTTTTGGACGGATTTCTTTCCTTTTTTGGAAAAACACATGATGCTACAACATAAATTATCAAAGCTTAAAGCTCAAGAAGTAACTCAAATGAAAGAGATTGTTGAGAAATTGAATGCTGAATTAGATACTACAATTAAAGAAGCTAAACTATTGAAAGAAGTCAAATTTGATTAATGAACGATTGTCCATAAAGACAAAGTAAAGCCATTTTCAAAGCAATTATCCTCAGCAAATTTTGATTAGGATAAATTCATTTATGCGATTTATCTTTATAAAGATAGATGAAAGTTGAACCAAAAAGACCAGTGATGGTCTTTTTCTAATGGAAAGGACTCAAGTATGGAAGAAGAATTAATGAATGGAAAAAGTAAAATCAGTACTCAGAAATCATTGAATGACTTTGAGATTGAACTACCACCTTCTGAAGAGAAGAAAGGATTATTTAGTAAAGCAGTAGTAGAGAGCGAGAATAAACTAGAAAAACTAAACAGTTTGTCAATTCTAACAATTTCAGAAGTTGCAGCTAAACTAAAACTTTTAAATAATGCAACTGCTAAAAGATGGCTAGAAAGAAAAGGTGTTTTAATTCATAAATTTTCAAAACAAAATATTGTTTATGAAATTGAAGTTATCTGTGAAATTGACAAACCTTTTGTGAAATCTTTAAAATTGAAGTATCCATCCAAATGGAAAAAAATATATAGAAATTTGGTTAAAGATGAGAATGCGTATGACCTTATGGTTTTACAATTAGATGGAGAGTTTGACTTCAAGCCAACTACCAAAGTGAAAAGAAATGTTGAGGATGAGAAATTATATAATGACTTGATGAAATGAATAAGTTAGTATTGCCCAAGAATAAATATAAAGGGATTAAGATTTATTGTAAAGAATGTAAAGTAGATAATCCTAAATGTAAACATTTTGAAAGGTTTTCATATAAAGTAAGAGTTCATATTCCAGGAACACAAAGAAGTGTCAAGTCAAAAATATTGAAGTCAAGAGTCTATAGCGAGGCTGTAATCGAAGCGATTAATTTTGAAAAACATTTAAAAGAGACTAATTACCAAACAATAGCTGTTGATTCGACACAAGGAAATGACTATTCGGTTGTTGATTCAGTAATAAAATATAATCATTATCTAAATGGTGCTAGTGAGTATGCTCAGTTTAAAAAGAATATTACTGATGAGCACCGTAAGGAATTAATACGATTTTGTAAATACTTTGTAAAGACATTAAAAAAAAATAAAAACATTGAGTCTACCAGAATTATAGATGTGAATAGACAAGATGTATCAAATTTTTATACTTGGGCTGATAACCATTATAGTCCAAAAACTTTTAACAAATGTATGAATGGGGTCAAAGGTTTTTTTGATTTTCTAATTGATATTGAAGAAATTGAAATGAAAAATCCTTTTCGAAAATATTCACGTAAACCGGTAGGGAAATCAAATATTGATACAGTTACCAGAGATGAGTTTAGTGCAATTTTAAGAGCAGTTGATACTTATAGTCCTTTTATGGTTTTAGGAGGTAGAGGAGAGCGAAAAAACATGTTTAAGCCGTATTTGAAAGATGGATTTAGATTGTTTTTGTTAACAGGAGGAAGGCGAGAGGAAATTGTGGATTTGCGTTGGAGTGATATTTATGTGTCTGTTAGTGGTGTTAAATTTTTTAGAATTCAAAACTTAAAAGTAGAAAGAAGTCGCAATATTGATGGTTTGTATAAATACATTCCAATAAATTCTGATTTGTTTGACTTGTTGGTTGAGATGGGATATAATGAAAAAAAACAATCTGAGGATTATATATTACTACCTGATAGAAAAGTTCAATCCAAAACGATTATGGATGCGCTTTCAAAATCTTTTACTCATTATAAAAATGGAGCTGATATAAAAAAAGATATAAGTTTGAAGAGTTTAAGGAAAACATATATTACGTGGGTGCATCAAGTAATGCAAAAAGAAACAGGGGTACTAACTTCGCATTCGACTGAAAAAGTGTTGGAATCATATTATATTGATCCGCAAATTTTATCAGTAGTTGAAAAGGGGGCTATCGAAATAAAAATATTTGGGAAAGATTCCTCACTCTAATTCCTCACTTTTTATATTTGGGTCTAGCTTTTTTTTGAATTTAAAGAAACAAAAAACCCTTAAACAATTGATGTTTAAGGGTTTGTTTTCGTAGCGAAGACGGGAGTTGAACCCGTGACCTCAGGGTTATGAATCCTGCGCTCTAACCAACTGAGCTACCTCGCCAAATGTTCAGGCTAATACTGTTCCTGATTGCGGGTGCAAAGATAGGAATAAAAATATATCACGCAAGAAAAAAATGCAGAAAAAAAATATTTTTAAAAACGTTTTTTTTTAGATATTATATTGTATATATTCGAAAAAAATAAATCGGTCTTTTATGGATGTTAAAGTACGTTATGAAATAGAGTTTCCTATAAACTCTTCACCACAATTATTGTATCAATATATATCTACTCCTTCTGGTTTGGCAGAATGGTTTGCTGATGATGTTAATTCCAGAGGGGAGTTTTTTACTTTTATTTGGAATGATTCAGAAGAAAAAGCAAGATTAGCTTCGAAAAAATCAGGTGAAAAAGTAAAGTTCAAATGGGTAGATTCGGCAAATAAGGATACCGATTATTTTTTTGAATTGCATATCTTAGAGGATGAATTGACTAAAGATGTTTCTTTGATGATTGTTGATTTTGCCGAAGAAGATGAAATTGATGAAGCCAAACAATTGTGGGAAAATCAAATCTCGGATTTAAAACATCTATTAGGTTCTGTGTAGAGAATTCTATTTATATGACTTATATTTGCCCTGAAC
>JALRGZ010000160.1 GCA_023253295.1 Flavobacterium sp. | reverse complement strand
GCACTGTTTAAGTAAGATGAAATTTTGGTTTTTTCAATTTTCATAAGTTGCCAAAGATAAATAATAATTAGTTAAGGATAAAATCGGATTATTTTTTAGGCAAATGACATAGTACTTTTATTTTTTCATATTTTAGTAAGCTTGTAATTTTAATTTACTGATAATTATATCGCTGCTGAATGAAATGAAAGGTTTTTGATTTTACCTTTTTTATATTTTTGAGCTATTTTATCTTCAAAATGAAGATAATTTGTTGGTGAAATTTATCCTTTTATGATAAAATAACAATTTTAATAATTTAATACTACTTTTAGAATGTTCTCATTAAAAGACAAAAAAGCAATCATCACTGGAGGTGGAAGCGGAATAGGAAAAGCAATTTCCATTTTATTTGCTAAACAAGGAGCTGAGGTTCATATTTTAGAGTTAACAGCTGAAAGTGCTCAATCTACTGTTGATGAAATTAAGGCAGAAGGAGGAAATGTTTTTGCTCATGCTTGTAATGTAGCACAACATGATGAAGTAGTAGCTACTTTCGAAAAAATTGGAAATATCCATATTTTAGTTAACAATGCAGGAATTGCTCACGTAGGTAAAGTAGATACTACTCCTGAAGCCGATTTTGACCGAATCATGGCTGTGAATGTAAAAGGAGTTTACAATTGTTTATTTGCTTCTATTCCACAATTCCGTAAATCTGGAGGAGGTGCTATTGTTAATTTGGCTTCTATCGCTTCATGGGTGGGTATTCCGGATCGTTTTGCTTATTCAACTGCTAAAGGAGCGGTAATGTCAATGACTTTATCAGTAGCTAAAGATTATATCAACGAGAATATTCGTTGTAATTCGATTTCTCCGGCTCGTGTACATACTCCGTTTGTAGATGGATTTATTGCTAAAAATTACCCAGGAAAAGAGGCCGAAATTTTTGATAAATTATCTAAATCACAACCCATTGGAAGAATGGGAAAACCAGAAGAAATTGCTACTTTAGCTTTGTTTTTAGCAAGTGATGAAGCAGGATTTATTACAGGTTCGGATTATCCTATTGACGGAGGATTTATTAAATTGAATAATTAGATTTTAATATAAAATAAATAGCATGAAATTAATACGTTTTGGTGAAGAAGGAAAAGAGAGACCAGGGATTTTAGTTGGAGAAAAAAGATATGATGTTTCTTCAATCGTAACAGATTATAATGAATCTTTTTTTGAAAATAATGGTTTAGAGCAATTAAAAGCAGCTATTGAAAACGGAACTTCTTTTCCAGAAGTTGCTAACGATGTTCGTTTAGGTTCTCCGGTAGCCAGACCTTCAAAAATTATTTGTATTGGTTTGAATTATGTAGATCATTGTCATGAAACGAATGCTCCAATTCCAACCGAGCCAATCATTTTCTTTAAATCAACAACTTCTTTGTGCGGGCCAAATGATAATTTAGTTATTCCAAAAGGAAGTGAAAAAACTGACTGGGAAGTGGAATTAGCTTTTGTAGTAGGAAAAAAAGCAAGTTATGTTGAAGAAGCAGAGGCTTTAGATTATGTGGCCGGATATGCTTTATTGAACGATTATAGTGAAAGAGCTTTCCAAATTGAAATGGGAGGACAATGGGCTAAAGGTAAAGGATGTGATACTTTTGCGCCACTGGGACCTGTTTTAGCTACTCAGGATGAAATTACTGATGTAAACAATCTTAAAATGTGGTTAACTGTAAACGGAAAAACTTTCCAAAACAGTAATACGTCTAACCTAGTGTTCAAAATTCCATTTTTAGTTCATTATTTAAGTCAGTTTATGACATTACTTCCTGGTGATATCATTAGTACGGGAACGCCACCGGGAGTAGGTTTAGGAATTAAACCAGATCCTATTTATGTAAAAGCGGGTGATGTTATTGAACTGGGAATCGAAGGTTTAGGGTCAAGTAAACAATTAGCAGTTGCTTATTCTAAATAGGTAATTCTAAAAATATAATTCTTTTAAAGGAGTATCGAATCGGAGGATTTGATACTCCTTTTTTTATGATAGTTCAAAAATTTTCATCTAAAGTAATACTTCGTTTAATTTAAATAAGAGGTTGATTTTATTATAAACACAGTTGAATTGTAATCTAAACTAATTTTATTCTAAGCGAATTCGAGTAAAAAAATCTGAAATAAGTAATTGATAGTATCCATTTTTTAGAAATTATTTTTTTACAAATAGCGATTTTACAATTTATAAGCTGTAGTATACTTATCATTTGAAAGAACAAATGAGCTTTGTACATGATCGATGTTAGGGATGTTAGATAGTTTATGAAGTACAAATTTTTGGTAGGTTTCCATATCTTGAGTAACTACTTTTATTAAGAAATCATAGTTTCCACCTATGTGATAGACTTCCATGACTTCGGGAGTTTTATTCATTTCTTTAATAAAATCAGCTACATGGATGGCTCCGTGGTTCTTTATAGAGATGGAAGCAAATACGATTAATTTTCGTTCAATTTTTTTGGGTTGCAATAAACAAACATATTTGTCAATAACCCCATGCTTTTCCATTCGGCGGATGCGTTCAAAAATGGGGGTTGTAGTCATACCAAGCTTATCAGCAAGCGCTTTTGTTGTGATTTTTCCATCTTCCTGTAAGATATTTAGTATTTTTTTATCGATGGTATCAAGGCTAAGTGACATAAAAGAAAAAAGTTTAAGTTGTACGACTATTTTAATATTTAAAAATAACTTTTTTTCTTTAAAGTTGGTTTTTTGTTTGCAAATTTTCTTCAAAATGATTAATTTGTAGATGGTTATAATTTACGGATGTGTTTTTTAGGTAGATTTGGGTAATTAGTTATTAATAAAAATTATAATTATTATGATGGAATTACTCAAAAAATTTGAGGAAACGGAACCGGAAATTGTTTTTGAATGGAAAGACAAAGAACTAGGAGCCGAAGGTTGGATGGTAATCAATTCACTCAGAGGAGGTGCTGCAGGAGGAGGAACCAGAATGCGTGTTGGCTTAGACCGTAAGGAAGTGGTTTCTTTGGCTAAGACTATGGAAATTAAGTTTACGGTTTCAGGACCAGCTATTGGAGGTGCTAAATCAGGAATAAATTTCGATCCTAAAGACCCTAGAAAAAACGAAGTACTTAAAAGATGGTATCGTGCCGTAATGCCTTTATTGAAAAGTTATTATGGTACAGGTGGTGATATGAATGTGGATGAAATTCATGATGTAATTCCAATTACAGAGAGTTATGGTTTGTGGCATCCACAAGAAGGTATAGTAAATGGCTATTATCATCCTGATGAAGCGCAAAAGGTGCATAAAATAGGGAAATTACGTTTGGGTGTTTCCAAAGTGATTGAAGATGCTGAATTTACACCAGATACAAAAGGAAAGCTTACTATTGCTGATATGATTACAGGTTATGGTGTGTCTGAATCCATAAAGCATTTTTGTGATTTATGGAGTAAAGACTTAGAAGGAAAAAAAGCCATTATTCAAGGTTGGGGAAATGTAGGTGCTGCTGCTGGTTATTACTTATCACGTTTGGGAGTAACTATTGTTGGAATCATTGATATTAAGGGAGGTTTGATTGCTCCGAATGGTTTTTCAAAAGAAGAAGTAACTCAATTTTTTAAAGAAGGACTTCCTAAAGATAAATTGATGGATTTTGAAACCGCTAACAATACAATTTGGGATATTTCTGCCGATATTTTTGTGCCTTGTGCCGGTTCAAGATTAGTAGCGAAATCACAATTAGAGCGTTTAGTAAAAAATGGTTTAGAAATTATTTCTTGTGGAGCCAATGTACCATTTAATGACCCGGAAATATTTTTCGGAGAAACCTTGGCTTACGCCGATACTCAGTTGACTGTAATTCCGGATTTTATTGCTAACTGTGGAATGGCCAGAGTTTTTGCCTTTCTGATGAATGGAGATGCTGAAATTACGGATGTTTCTATTTTTAAAGATGCTTCCCAAACGATTTATAAAGCTTTAGATCGCATTAGAAAAAAACAATCAGATACTCATAATATCACAAGAACCGCACTGGAACTTTCCATCAGTGAACTGATGAATTGATAGTATTAATCTAACCAAAAAAATAGTAATTTAATTCAAAATGCTATGCCAATTTACCACTCTTTAGGAAATATACCTCATAAAAGACATACAGCCTTTCCAAAGGAAGGAGGAGGTTATTATTATGAACAATTATTTGGAACAGTGGGGTTTGACGGAATGTCTTCTTTATTGTATCATACGCACCGACCTACAATGGTAAAAGAAATGCGTGGTTCTCGTTCTGTCACTCCAAAAGTTATAGAACGTACCAATACTCTTTCTAGATGTTTTATTGGTTTTAATGTAAAACCGGAGTCGGATTACCTTTACAGCCGAAAAGCTATTTTAGTCAATCAGGATTGTCAGATTGAATTGGCGGCACCCCAATCCTCAATGCATGATTATTTCTATAAAAATGCTGATGAAGATGAGCTTTTATTTGTGCATCTGGGTAAGGGCGTACTAAAAACGCTATTGGGAAATTTAGAGTTTTCACCAGGAGATTATCTTTTGATTCCAAGAGGGATGATTTATCAAATTCATTTTGAAACAGCAGATAATCGTTTGTTTATTGTCACTTCTCATCGTCCTATTTATACTCCAAAACGTTATCGAAATTGGTTTGGTCAATTACTAGAGCATGCTCCTTATTGCGAAAGAGATATTCGTAAACCTAAGGATTTAGAAACGCATGATGAAATAGGTGATTTTACGATTATGATAAAAAAGCAAGGAATGTTACATGAATATGTCTATGCTTCACACCCTTTTGACGTAGTGGGTTGGGATGGTTACAATTATCCTTATGCTTTTTCGATTCATGATTTCGAACCTATTACGGGACGTGTGCATCAGCCACCTCCGGTACATCAAACTTTTGAAACCGATGCTTTTGTGGTTTGTTCATTCTGTCCAAGATTGTACGACTACCATCCGCAGGCTGTTCCTGCTCCATATAACCATAGTAATATTGATTCAGATGAAGTACTCTATTATGTAGATGGCGATTTTATGAGTCGCAATCATATCGAAAAAGGATATGTAAGTCTGCATCCGGCAGGTATTCCTCATGGACCACATCCGGGAGCAATGGAACGTAGTATTGGACAAAAAGAAACAGCAGAATTGGCTGTAATGGTAGATACTTTTAAACCTTTGATGGTAACAGAGTATGCCTATTCATTAGAATTGCCGGATTATTATAAATCCTGGCTGGAATAATTTAAAGATTAAAAATAGTATGAAAACAATGGAAATTGCAAAGATATTTCAAGAAGCAGCAGATTTTTTACCAATTAATGGTACCGATTATATCGAAATGTATGTGGGTAACGCCCAACAAGCGGCACATTTTTACCGCTCAGCATTTGGATTTCAATTGGTAGCTTATTCAGGGCTTGAAACTGGAAATAAAACAAATGTCTCTTATGTTTTAGAACAAGGAAAAATACGTTTAGTGTTGACTTCTTCTTTAGTTAAAGATGGTCCTGTTAATGCTTTTGTGAATGCACATGGTGATGGAGTAAAAGTGATTGCTCTTTGGGTAGATGATGCTATTAAAGCATGGGAAGAAACTACTAAGCGGGGTGCCGTATCTTATTTTGAACCAAGAACCGAATCGGATGAAAATGGTTTAGTTATTTTTTCCGGAATCCATACATACGGTGAAACGGTTCATGTTTTTGTGGAGCGTTCGGCTTATCATGGTGTTTTTCTACCTGGATTTAAAGCTATTTCAGATGATTTTAAACCGGAACCTATCGGACTTAAATATGTTGACCATATTGTTGGGAATGTGAAATTGGGTGAAATGAACAAATGGTGTGATTTCTATTCGAATGTCATGGGATTCACTCAGTTAGTTTCTTTTGATGATAAAGACATCTCTACCGAATATTCAGCTTTGATGAGTAAGGTAATGAGTAATGGAAACGGAAGAATTAAGTTTCCAATTAACGAACCGGCTCATGGGAAACGTAAATCACAAATTGAAGAATATATTGAGTTTTATAATGATGCGGGCGTGCAGCATATTGCAGTAGCTACGGATGATATTATTCATACGGTTTCAGAATTAAGAAAACGCGGTGTGCAATTTTTAAACGTACCGGGTGTATATTATGATACGGTTACGGAAAGAGTAGGAGAAATCGATGAAGATATGAAACGCCTGAAAGAATTGAATATTCTAATTGATAGAGATGAAGAAGGCTATTTATTGCAAATTTTCACCAAGCCATTAGTAACCCGACCAACACTCTTTTTTGAAATTATCCAGCGAAAAGGCGCACAGTCATTTGGAAAAGGAAATTTCAAAGCTTTGTTTGAAGCTATTGAAAGAGAACAGGAACTTAGAGGAACATTATGAGGAATAGGATTATGAAAGAAATTAAAAGTTGGATTGAAATTCCTGAAAATTCAGATTTTACATTGGCTAATATTCCTTTTGGAGTTTTTTCTAAGGAGACAGGACATCATGCTGTTGCGACCGCAATAGGAGATTATCTTTTGGACTTAGCTATTGTGCAAAAATTTGGATATTTTGATGATTTAGAAATACCGAAAGGAATTTTTGAGTCTCGTTATTTGAATCCTTTTATTGCTTTGGGAAAAGAAAAAACAAATGCTGTTAGAAAATGTATCCAAACATTATTAATTGAAAGAAGTAAAATAACAAAAGACAGTAAATGTATTACTGAGGCTTTGCACAAACAGGATGAAGTGAAGATGTTATTGCCAATTGATATTCCTAATTACACTGATTTCTATTCAAGTAAGGAACATGCTACGAATGTGGGAATTATGTTTAGAGATCCGGACAATGCACTTTTACCCAATTGGAAACATATGCCGGTAGGCTATCACGGTAGAGCTTCTTCAATAGTGGTGAGTGATACTCCAATCCATCGACCTCATGGACAACTAAAAGATCCTGCTAAAGATAAACCTGATTTTGGGCCAACAAAACGTTTGGATTTTGAATTAGAAATGGGATTTGTAATTGGAAAAGAAACACAATTAGGAGATATTGTTGCTGTTGATAAAGCAGATGATTATATCTTCGGGATGGTACTTTTTAATGATTGGTCGGCCAGAGATATTCAGGTATGGGAATATGTGCCTCTTGGACCATTTTTGGGTAAAAACTTTGCTTCTTCAATGTCGCCTTGGATTGTAACTTTTGAAGCCTTAGAGCCATTTAAAGTTGCAGCACCGGAACAACAAGTGGAGGTGTTACCTTATCTGAAAGAAACCAAAAGAGAAACTTTTGATATCCAATTAGAAGTAGCTATTGCGCCACAGGAAAGTAAAGAAACAGTTGTCTGCCAATCGAATTTTAAACATCTGTATTGGACAATGGAACAACAGTTAGCGCATCATACCATTAATGGATGTAATATTCAAGTAGGTGATTTGTATGCATCCGGAACCATTAGTGGTGCTACGCCGGATAGTTTTGGATCAATGTTAGAATTAGCTTGGAAAGGAACAAAACCAGTTCAGTTAGAAGACGGAACTACCAGAGTTTTTATTCAGGATGGAGACCAGGTAATCATGAGAGGTCATGCAGGAGAAGGTCACGAAAGAGTGGGCTTCGGAGGTGTTCGAACTGAAATTTTACCCGCTAAGAATATTGAATTATGAAAACGATAGATCCAAAACAGATTGAAACACAAGTATTTCAGCAGATATTATCGGGTGCTGTTGTGCCAAGGCCTATTGCGTTGGCGAGTACTGTGGACTTGGAAGGAAATGTCAATTTAAGTCCGTTTAGTTTTTTTAACTGTTTTAGTTCCAATCCGCCCATTTTAGTCTTTTCGCCAGCGAGGAGAGTTCGTAATAACACAACCAAACATACTCTTGAGAATGTTTTGGAAACCAAAGAAGTGGTGATTAATATTGTGAATTATCAAATGGTTGAACAAACCTCTCTTTCCAGTGTAGAATTTGATCAGGGAGTGGATGAATTTAAAAAATCAGGCTTAACTCCTGTTGTATCTGAACGCATAAAGCCACCCAGAGTAAAGGAATCTCCGGTAGCTTTTGAGTGTCGTGTGAACGAAGTTAAGGCTTTAGGAGAAGAAGGAGGTGCAGGGCATTTGGTTATTTGTGAGGTGCTTTTAGTTCATATTGACGAGAGTGTTTTAGATGATGATAACCGAATTTCTCCTTTTAAATTAGATGCTGTTGCAAGGTTAGGAGGGGATTGGTATTGTCGTACCAATGCACAAAGTTTGTTTGAAGTACCTAAGCCGGGAACCAAATCAGCAGTAGGTTTTGAAGCGTTACCAAAAAGTGTATTGCAGAGTGACATTCTTACCGCAAACAATTTGGCACGATTAGCTTCTGTAGAAGTTATACCAGTACTTTCGGAGGAAGAAAATCAATCTTTGGTTAAAATTATAGAAGATTGTACTAATGAAGAAGGAACTGTTTCGACTCATCTTGTTCATGAAAAAATCAAACATTATATAGACAATGCTAATGTAGAAATGGCATGGAAGTTATTGTTAGCAGTAGAATTTTTCAATAAAAAATAAAATTATGGACCAATTGAAACAAATATATGATGCTTATACAGATGAAGAGCATAAGGTATGGAAGCTTTTATTTGATCGACAAGTTGATAATTTAAAAGATAAGGCTTGTAATGAATATTTAAAAGGCTTAGAATTACTTCAACCAGCTCTTAATGCAGAACGTATTCCTGATTTTGAAGAACTGAATCAATTGTTAGAAGCTCAATCAGGATGGACCATTGAAGTAGTTCCCGGATTGATTCCGGTTGATGATTTTTTTGAACTTCTTAGTCAAAAAAAATTTCCTTCGTCAACATGGCTGCGTAGTAGAAATCAATTGGATTATTTAGAAGAACCGGATATGTTTCATGATATTTTTGGGCATATTCCTCAGTTGGTTCATCCTGATTACAGCAATTTTATGCAAAAGTTTGGAGAAATTGGTTATAAAAATCGCCATGATAAAGAAAAAGTAATTCAATTACAACGATTGTATTGGTTTACTATTGAATTTGGATTGATTGATACTCCTTTAGGACTCCGAATTTATGGCGCAGGAATTACTTCTTCAGTAAAGGAGACCTTACATGTTTTTGCAAAAGATATTACTGTAGCTCCTTATGATAAAGAGCGTATCATGGATACGGACTATATTATTAGTGATATACAATATCTGTATTTTAAGATTAAGTCATTTGCAGAGTTATATGATTCCTTAGTTACCGCTTGGTAGTTCTCAAACTTTAATTCTAATAATTAATGCTATAAATTATTCATTTGAAGTTAAGTAAATTTAAATACAAAGAATTGATTTTAAAAGCTTGTTTCGTCAGAAATAAGCTTTTTTTATGGCTTCTGTGATACAAAATCAAGTTATTTTATAGCGAATTTTAGAGGCTGTTTCAAGTTGATTTTTATACTAAAACTTTAGAACTCTGGTTTTTTATAATTTTTTTATGATGTTTTATGATCTCTGAATTCAAATATTACTGAATGTATGTATTTTGTATATAGGTGTTTTTGTTTAGGTATCTTTATTTATTTTACGTTAAAAATATATTAGTGATAAAAAATAAATATTTTTTTTATAAATATTTATGCAACCGATTGTGTTATTTTGTATATTTGTGATGTTCTTTAGTTTGGTTAAATAATTTATTAGTCAAAAATGTGAAATAATTTTTTTAGTTAGTGTTTGTTTGTTTTTTAAATCAAAAAGTCGAGAGCTGGTTACTCTCGACTTTTTAATTCTTCAATTGAGATAATATAAAAGCTATGATTTTTAAATATAAAAAGCATACTATTTTGTTTCTTTTATTGGTTTTACTATCAGTTCCACTTTGGGCAATAGGAGAACCTTCTTATGTTTCTACAGTTAGTGGAAAAGATTTTTTTACGTTATCCTCAAATGGTAAAAGTACTGCTCTTTATGTAAGTTCAAATGAATATATAGGTGTTGTTAGAGCCTTAAAAGATTTACAGTCTGATATTAAAAAAGTAACCAATTATTCTCCAGTTATTTTTTACGATAAATCCGTAACAAGAAAAAATGTTGTGATTGTTGGGACTTATGGTAAAAATTCGTTGCTTGATGCATTGGTGGAAAATAAAAAATTAGATGTAAGTGGAATTAAAGGAAAATGGGAAGCTTATAGTATTCAAACCATTAAAAATCCTTTTCCAGGTGTGGATCACGCTCTAGTCATTGTAGGCAACGACAAGAGAGGAACAATATATGGTATATATGATCTATCGCAACAAATAGGGGTTTCCCCCTGGTATTTTTGGGCTGATGTTGCTATTCCTCACAAAGAAGCTCTTTTTATTAAACCAGTCAAAATTGTTCAATCGCCAAGTGTTCAATATAGAGGTATTTTTATCAACGACGAAGCCCCTGCATTAAGTGGATGGATTAAAGAAAAATTTGGCATTATAAAGCCAAGTAAAAATCCTCCAATAGGTAATGGTGTTGTAAATTATGGACATGAATTTTATGAGAAAGTTTTCGAATTAATGCTTCGAATAAAAGCGAATTACCTTTGGCCTGCCATGTGGGGAAACGCTTTTAATGAAGATGATCCAAACAATGCTCGATTAGCAGATGAATATGGAATTGTAATGGGAACTTCTCATCAAGAACCAATGCTCAGAGCCCAACAGGAGTGGGATAGGCGTTATTTTCGAGCAATTGGACATTGGGATTATACCAAGCATGCTGATACTTTGGAGAAATTTTGGAGAGAAGGTGTGCGTAGAAACAAAAAATTTGAAAGTATAATTACTTTAGGTTTACGAGGTGCTAATGATTCTGAAATGAAAGGCGATATCAAATCTAATATTGCCATGGTCGAAGAAATTGTTCACAAGCAACAAAAAATCATTGCAGAAGAAATAAATCCAGATATTTCTCAAGTTCCACAATCTTGGTGTTTGTACAAAGAAATTATGGATTATTATGATGAAGGACTTCGAGTTCCAGATAATATTACATTGCTCTGGGCAGATGATAATTGGGGAAACCTCCGTCGATTACCAACAGTAGATGAAAACCTTAGATCAGGAGGTTCAGGTGTTTATTATCATTTTGATTATCATGGGGGGCCTAGAAGTTACGAATGGATAAATACAAATCCTATTTCAAAAATATGGGATCAAATGTCCTTGGCTAAGGAATATGGAGCGAATAAAATTTGGATTGTCAACGTTGGACATTTCAAAGGATATGAATTGCCTATGGAGTATTTTATGTCTTTAGCTTGGGATGTTAACAAATGGACAAATGCTAACATAAACGAATATACTCGATTGTGGGCAACAAGAGAGTTTGGGCCAACATATGCCAATGAAATCGCATCGATTTTGTCCCAATATACTAAGTTTAACGGTCGAAGAAAACCAGAGTCCATTACCCCTAAAACCTACAGTGTTACAAATTATCTCGAAGCCGAAAAAGTGGTGGAGGAGTATAGTAAAATAAAGAACCAAGCCGAATCTATTTATGCCAAGTTACCCAAGGAACAAAAAGATGCATTTTATCAAATTGTTTTGTTTCCTACCAAAGCGAGCGCATTAGTAAACGAATTGTATTTTGCAGCAGCCAAAAATAGTTTATTTGCCTCACAAGGAAGAGTTAGTACAAATGCTATGGCAATTCAAACCCGAGAATTATTTCGTCAGGATACGACACTAATGCATCATTATAATAAAATTTATGATGATGGAAGATGGAATCATTTCATGGATCAAACTCATTTGGGGTATACAAGTTGGATGCCGCCTAGAAAGAACAGTTTAAATGCTATTAAATTGCAAGAAGTTAATCCACTTGCTGCGGCATCTATGGGAGTAAGTGTTGCTCAAAGTGATTTAAGTTGGCCAGGAGCAAATGAAAAAGCAATATTACCAGTTTTTGATGTTTTTAATAATAAAAAACACTATATCGATATTTTTAACAGAGGTTCTGAATCATTTCAGTACGAAATCATTTCGCAAGTTCCTTGGTTAAATTTTAGCGAAACGAACGGTGTAATCAATAAAGAAGATAGAAGGATTTGGGTTCAATTCAATCCTGAAAAAGCACCTCAAGGAACCGCAGAAGGTTTAATTACCATTAAGGGCGCCAATCAAGAGGTCACAATAGTAGTTAAGGCATTTAAACCATCCGATAGCGAATGGAAATCAATTAGTGGATTTGTTGAAAGTGGAGGTGTAGTTGCTATTGAAGCAGAACATTTTTCAAAAAATAAAAAAGAAGCCGACAGAGAGTGGATAAAAATAGAAGATTATGGATTAACATTATCAGGAATGCGCGCTACAGCACCTGCTCATTCCCCTGCTGCTGTTCCTAATAAAAACGCTGCCTGTTTAGAGTATCCAGTATATTTGTTCTCAAAAGATAGCATCAATATTACTTTAATAACTTCGCCATTATTGAATTTTATGCCTAATCGCGATTTAAAATTGGCTATTTCTTTTGATGATCAAGAACCTACATATGTTACCAATGTGGCTAAGGACTATAAAATTGATTATTCCAATTTAGATTGGAGTAAATCAGTTGTGGATCAGGCACGACGTACTTATGCAAGTCTGAAAGTACCTAATTCAGGTTTTCATACTTTAAAGGTATGGATGATTGATCCTGGAATTGTTTTGGAGAAGATAATTTTAGACACAGGAGGCTTAAAACCAAGTTATTTAGGACCTACCGAGAGTTTCTTTAAACAAAAATAGAATTAATTGAGTTGTTAAAACAAAATCATGTTTTCATGATTTTTTTTGCCTAATTTCATAAGTGTTGATTAAACACATAAATTATGTAGTAAAATGAAAAAAATAGTTGTTTTTTACTTTTTTATTGGAATGTCGGTTGTCTATGCTCAATCGAAATCAGCTCTTAAATTGTGGTATAATCAACCTTCAGGAGATAAGTGGGAAAGTGCATTACCAATTGGAAATGGTTTTTTGGGTGCCATGATTTATGGAAATGTAACAGATGAAATTATTCAATTAAATGAAAACACCGTTTGGAGTGGTGGTCCTAATAGAAATGATAATCCAGCTGCATTAGCTTCATTACCAGAAATTCAAAAACTGATTTTTGAAGGCAAACATAAGGATGCTGAGAATTTAGCTAATCAAACCTTTATATCTAAAAAATCTCATGGTCAAATGTTTCAGCCTGTTGGGAATCTTAATTTGCATTTTGAAGGACATGAAAATTATACCAATTACAAAAGAGAATTAGATATAGAAAATGCCATAGCTAAAACAACGTATGTTGTTGATGGTATTACTTATACAAGAGAAGCTTTTGTGTCTTTTGCCTCTAGAGTGATTGTAATTCATCTCACAGCTACTAAAAAGGGACAGATTTCTTTTGTAGCAAAGTATACTTCGCCACATAAAAATAAAAATGTTGGGATAAGTCCCTCTAAAGATCTTGAAATTTCAGGTGGAACAAGTGATCATGAAGGTGTGGCTAGTGTTATAAAATTCAAGGGGATTACCCGTATTGTACTTGATAAAGGAAAATTAGAACAAAATGATAATACAATTGTTGTAAAAGGAGCAAATTCGGCTACTTTTTTTACATCCTTGGCAACAAATTTTAATAATTATCAGGATGTGAGTGCTAATCAAAATAAAAGAGCATTAGACTATTTGAATTTGGCTTCTGGAAAGTCTTATGAAACTTTAAAAAAAGCACATATTACAAACTACCAAAAGTTTTTTAATCGTGTAAAATTTGATTTAGGTAATACTCCTGATGTCAATTTGCCAACGGATGAGCGTTTGAAAAATTTCAGAAATACTTTCGACCCACAATTTGTAGTGTTGTACTATCAGTATGGACGCTACTTGCTCATTTCTTCTTCTCAGCCAGGAGGCCAACCAGCTAATTTGCAAGGGATTTGGAACAATAGTTTAAATCCGGCTTGGGATAGTAAATATACTATCAACATTAATGCGGAGATGAATTACTGGCCAGCCGAAAAAAACAATCTTTCTGAATTACATGAACCTTTTTTACAAATGGTGAAAGACTTGTCCGTTACAGGGGCAGAAACTGCAAAAAAGATGTATGGCGCTAGAGGATGGATGGCGCATCACAATACTGATATTTGGCGAGCAACTGGTGCTGTTGATGGTGCTTTTTGGGGATTATGGACTGCGGGTGGAGGCTGGACGAGTCAGCATTTATGGGAACATTATCTTTATACAGGTGATAAAGAATTTTTAGCTTCGATTTATCCCGTTCTAAAAGGAGCAGCTTTATTTTATGTAGATTTTTTAGTGAAACATCCCAAATACAATTGGTTGGTTGTCAATCCAGGGAATTCTCCAGAGAATGCTCCTCAGGCACACAATGGTTCATCACTAGATGCAGGGACAACTATGGATACACAAATTGTGACTGATGTTTTTAATTCCACTATTCGTGCTGCTGAAATATTAAATTTGGATACTAAATTAGTAGATTCTTTAAAACAAATGCATAGTCAATTGGCTCCAATGCATATTGGAAAGCACAATCAATTGCAAGAGTGGTTAGACGATATTGATGATCCAAAAGATAATCATCGCCATGTGTCTCATTTGTATGGATTATTTCCGTCGAATCAAATTTCGGCATACAAAACACCAGAATTATTTGCTGCGTCTAAAAATACTTTATTGTATCGTGGAGATGTATCGACAGGATGGAGTATGGGTTGGAAAATCAATTGGTGGGCAAAATTACAGGACGGCAATCATGCTTATGAGCTTATAAAAAATCAGCTTACACCTTTAGGTATAAATAAAGGAGGTGGAGGTACTTATACTAATTTATTCGATGCACAT
>JALRGZ010000134.1 GCA_023253295.1 Flavobacterium sp. | reverse complement strand
CCAAGTTGTTCAATAACTTTTTGCGCATGTTTTCGTGATCCATTCGTAAAAATAATTTTTTCTCCGGGGAGTTTTGCAATTTTTTGATACGTTTGAGGGCAGTATACATCATAGCTTTCAGCTGTTATTGATGGAGGATCAATTACAGTTGAGGTAGTAGCGGAATAATTATGATTGTAAAAAAATAATAATACAATTAAAATATGTAAAGTTTTGTTTATCATATTGTAAAAATATTATTTTTTTGAATATAGCCTTATTTAGTCCAATTTATTTTTTGAAATAAATCCCAGACAACGATTCCTGCACTTACGGAAATGTTTAATGAATGTTTGGTTCCTAATTGCGGGATTTCGATACAGCCATCACATAAAGCTACTGCTTCCTGAGCGACACCGTGTACTTCGTTTCCAAAAACTAAAGCATATTTCTGATTTTTTTCTATTTCAAAGTTTTGTAAAAAAACAGCGCTTTTAACTTGTTCGATAGCTAAGGTAATTACACCTTCTTGTTTTAAAGTAGCTATAGTTTGCAAAACATTTTCATTATGTTCCCATGATACTGTTTCGGTTGCACCTAATGCTGTTTTGTGAATTTCTTTATTAGGAGGCGTGGCAGTGATGCCACACAGATAAATTTTTTCAATCAAAAAAGCATCAGCAGTTCTAAAAACTGAACCAATGTTGTGTAAACTACGTACATCGTCAAGAACTAAAATTAGAGGCGTTTTCTCTGATTTTTTAAAGTCTTCAATGGATTTTCGTTCAAGTTCGCTGTTTTCTAGTTTTCTCATTTTTAAGGATGGCATTTATTTTCATAAAAAAAGCTTCCGATTTTAGGAAAGGAAGCTCTTTTGAGTATGATGTAATTTAAAAATTAGCTCTTTTTTTCTTCATCAGGAAGTACATTTCCTTTGATAGTTAAAACTTTAGTTGGTTGTCCTTCGGCATTTGAAGTAACAGTAACTGTTTTTGTAAAGGCACCTACTCTGTCAGTAGCATATTTTACACTGATTTTTCCTTTAGCTCCAGGAGCAATTGGTTCTTTTGGAGTAGAAGGTACTGTACATCCACATGAACCTTGAGTGTTAGTGATAATTAGTGGTTTGTTTCCGTTGTTAGTGAAAACAAATTCACGTTTTCCGTCTGAATTGTGAGCAATAGTACCGTAGTCAATTGTTTCTGTTTCAAAAACCATCCCAGCACCATTAACTTTAGTCATTTTAGCAGCTGTAGGTTTGATTTTTTTTGATGTTTCTTGTGCTTTAGAAGTAGTGATTCCAAATACAACAAGTGCTGCAAGTAAAATTATTTTTTTCATTTTTTTTCAAATTTAGGTTTTAGTACAACAAATCTAAAGAAAAAATCGTGCCAATGCCTTAAATTTTCCTTAAAAATGCTTTTAATTTTTTAAGTGATAGTTATTCCCTATAAAATTTTTAAATTCGCTTTCACATTTTTCTAATAAATTAAATTCAAAAATAAATTGGCATCTAAAGAGAAAGCGGTTAAAGAAACCCCATTAATGAAGCAGTATAATGAGATTAAAAGAAAATATCCGGATGCATGTTTGTTATTTAGGGTTGGTGATTTTTATGAAACATTTGGAGAAGATGCTATTCGTTCGGCAAAAATATTAGGGATAACGTTAACCAAACGTGGTGCAGGTTCAGAAAATGAAACAGCACTGGCCGGATTTCCTCATCATTCCATCAATACTTATTTGCCTAAATTAGTTAAAGCAGGTCTTCGTGTGGCTATTTGTGACCAATTAGAAGATCCTAAAATGACTAAAAGTATAGTAAAACGTGGAGTTACGGAATTAGTAACTCCTGGAGTTTCTATGAATGATGAAGTGTTGCATTCTAAAACCAATAATTTCCTAGCTTCGGTTTATTTTACAAATAAATCAATAGGTGTTTCGTTTTTGGATGTCTCTACAGGGGAGTTTTTAACAGCTCAGGGAAATGCAGAGTATATTGATAAGTTGTTGCAAAACTTTAGTCCAAGCGAAGTTTTGATTCAAAAGAATAATAAAAATGATTTTAAAGCCAATTTTGGAGAAGATTACCATTGTTTTTTTCTTGAAGACTGGGTGTATAAAGAGGATTATGCATTTGAGTCTTTAACCAAGCATTTTCAAACTGTTTCGCTAAAAGGTTTTGGAGTTGAGGATTTGAAAGAAGGGATTATCGCTTCGGGGGCAATTTTGTATTATTTGTCGGAAACGCAACATAATAAAGTACAACATATTACTTCCATTCAGCGAATTGCTGAAGATGCTTATGTTTGGATGGATCGTTTTACTATTCGAAATCTGGAATTGTATCATAGTTACAATCCTAATGCGGTGACGCTTTTGGATGTTATTGATAAAACGCTTTCGCCAATGGGTGGACGATTGTTGAAACGTTGGCTGGCTTTGCCTTTGAAAGATATCAACAAAGTAAGAAGTCGTCATGATGTAGTTTCTTATTTGAAAGATAATCAGGAGGTGTTGCAACAGATGCAGTATCAGATTAAGCAAATTTCTGATTTAGAGCGTTTGATTTCAAAAATTGCTGCGGGTAAAGTTTCTCCGCGCGAAGTGGTTTACTTGAAAGAATCCTTAGATGCAATCATTCCAATTAAAGCTTTGGCTTTAGAAGGTAAGCAAGAGGCTGTTAAAGTAATTGGAGATAATTTACATAGTTGTGATTTATTGCGTGAAAAAATTAAAACAACTTTAAATCAAGATGCACCAGTTGCTATTGCAAAAGGGAATGCCATTGCAAAAGGAGTGAATCAGGAATTAGATGAATTACGGGCTATTTCGACTTCAGGAAAAGAATTTTTGGAAGGTATCGAAGCAAGAGAGTCGGAGCGAACAGGGATTTCTTCATTAAAGATTTCTTTCAATAATGTGTTTGGGTATTATATTGAAGTTAGAAATACACATAAAGATAAAGTACCGGCGGAATGGATCAGAAAGCAAACCTTGGTTAATGCTGAACGTTATATTACGGAAGAATTAAAAGAATACGAAGCAAAGATTCTTGGTGCAGAAGAGAAAATTCATAAAATAGAAACCGAATTATTTGAACAGTTGGTAGCTTGGGTTGCTACTTATATTAAGCCGGTTCAGTTAAATGCTAATTTGGTAGCGCAGTTGGATTGTTTATGTTCTTTCACGCAATTAGCTATTGAAAATAAATATGTTTGTCCGGAATTGGATGAAACGTTTGAATTAGATATAAAAAACGGAAGACACCCAGTAATTGAAAAACAGTTGCCTGTAGGTGTTCCTTATATTGCAAATGATGTTTACCTAGATAGAGAAACGCAGCAAATTATTATGATTACAGGGCCTAACATGTCGGGTAAGTCGGCAATATTGCGTCAGACCGCTTTGATTGTGCTCTTGGCTCAAATGGGAAGTTTTGGTCCTGCTGATAGTGTAAAAATGGGTGTGGTGGATAAAATATTTACCCGTGTTGGTGCGAGTGATAATATTTCGATGGGTGAATCTACTTTTATGGTCGAAATGAATGAAACGGCTTCTATTTTGAATAATATCTCAGATAGAAGTTTGGTTTTGTTGGATGAAATAGGTCGTGGAACCAGCACTTATGATGGTATATCTATCGCTTGGGCTATTGCTGAATTTTTGCATGAACATCCGTCGAAACCTAAAACTTTATTTGCAACGCATTATCATGAATTGAATGAAATGAGCGAATCGTTGACTCGTATTCAAAATTATAATGTTTCGGTAAAAGAGTTAAAAGATAATGTTCTTTTTATTCGAAAATTAGTAAAGGGTGGAAGTGCGCACAGTTTTGGTATACATGTGGCAAAAATGGCAGGAATGCCACAAATTGTGATTTTGAAAGCGCAGAAGATTTTGAAAAAGTTAGAGAAAGATCATTCTGGTGATGCATTAACCGGTATAAAGTCAGAGAAAGAGGAGATGCAGATGAGTTTCTTTAATTTAGATGATCCTTTGTTAGAAGAGATAAAAGAGGAAATTTTGAATATCGATATTAACTCGGTAACTCCTGTGGAAGCTTTAATGAAGCTGAATGAAATTAAAAGGATGTTAACCCGAAAATAATTTTGTTTTTAATTTAAAGTAAATCAAAAGCTTAGTGGAAATATTGAATTTTTTTCAAAAAAGGCTTGTGTAATCGGAAAAAGGTCTTAAATTTGCATCCGCAATACAGAACAAGTATCGCGGTTCTTTTTGAGAATTGTTAATGCGAAAATAGCTCAGTTGCCAGGTAAATGCGGAATGAAGGTATCATAGATGGCGATTTTGTATATGCTCCCAATATGTAAGGTGTTTATTTCCAAGGGGGCTTAGTCTTAGACTTTGAAGGAGACGATGATGATGAAGACGATGAGTGGAGAAAAGACTCGTTGGCTGGTTCATGTATAATAAAATGCCGTAAAAATTCAGGTACGACTTACTTCACAAAAGGAAAGCTAAATGACTTGGGCCACTTTATCAAAGAAAATGAGGCAGTCAATGTGATATTCATTAATGCAGCTTTGACATCGATGCAGTAAAAAAAGTTGGAAAAACGGTGGAACGATATAATTTAGGGCAAAGATGACCGAATGCGCAGATATATGCTCAAGACAGTCACCAAGGATAACGAATTTTCGCCTACTGAAATTGATTCAGAAACTGAGACTGACATAGGTGACCAAGATTATGAATTCATAAATACAGAAAGAAGGATTAGAGTGGTCGATAGATTCGGAATAATTTTGTAGATTTTTGCGTTAAGGGCTAAAACTCGTGTCGCTTAAATTTAGATTGAGCTTGCATGGCTGAAATACGCAAGATCTTTGATTTAAAGAGGTGGCGCACCTACTTTCGGCAGAATGGGAAGTATCTTCGATGGTAATTTAATGAGACAAGAAGTGATCGAAGTTGAAATCAAATCGGGCAAAGGTACTAAAACTGCTACAGTAGGCGGATCAGGAGAAACAGCGCTTGAAATGGAAAAGTAAAACTTAAAAGACAGGTAAGCAAAACTGAGCAAGGAATTGTCAGACTTGAATGATCGTGACTATCACAGGAAAATAAAAAATACTCATAAGTTCAATCAAATGCCTGTCATCGCGCTGGTTGGATACACAAATGCTGGGAAGTCAGCTATCGCTAATTTGACAACTGGAGCTACTTTAGAATCTGAAGATCGTCTTTTCCAAACTTTGAATACAGCTTAGAGACAAGTAAGGTTGCCACATGGGTAGTTAGCTTATATGCTGGATACAGTAGGTTTCATCACGAAATTGCCTCATTTACTGGTTGATTGCTTCAAGTCAACGTTAGATGAGCTCTAATCAGCTGACTTGCTAGTCCATGTAAGAGATATCTCACATCCGCAGACTGATTTTTAACGCAAGACAGTTCTGCAGGTAATGGATGAAGTCGGTGTGCCACAGTCATTGGTTAATGAGAGATATATGGAGGTATGGAATAAAGTAGATCTTGTTACTGATGAAGAGTGGTTTTCGAAGAAAGTCGAAGAGGAAGCTAATCTTGCTGACTACCCTGTAGTGTTACTATCTGCAACATCAGGTTTCAACAAGAAAGTGTTTATGAACGAAGTATCAGAAATGATTGCACGTATCATGGGCAAAGCAGTAGTCAAGCTAGAGTACCCAGCTTGGGAACACGAAAAGCGAGTGAAGTGGCTGTTGTAATTTGCATAGATTTCAGACCCCACTAATTTCACTGTTGACGAGGAAGGGTAACATATCACTATGGAGTGTATGATTGATGAAGTTGTGTACTATAAGTGGCTTAAGGAGTTCGAACCTGCGCAGTTTGAATTGACGAAGAAGGGCAGAAAGCACTTCCAGCCCAAAGACTGGTGAGAGTTGTGACATATTTTATTATTAATTAAATAGGGCAAAAATTACACATTGGATGGGGAACACAACGAGTCACAAGTTAAAATTGACAATAGAACCCGGTGTTTACCACATGCAGGATTTTGAGAGTTTTGAGACTTACATTGAGGAGCTCAATTAGTTAGTGCAATGCAATCTCAGTTTTTTGAAGTCACAGCTCAACATCGATTCGATGTCAGTATCGCTACTGTAGCCATAACGAAACTTCTTGAGCAAACTTTGGGTCAACAAGTTAATGGAGTCCACTATAATAGTTTAGTATACGATTATGCCATTATAGAATGAGTAGAAAAGCTTAACTTGTTTATTAGATGACATTGAAAATACTGATTCGTTTGAAATAATCAAAGAGTTTGAAACAGTCAGAGAATTTTTACTTAAAGCAGGATAAATATTTTCTTTGGTTGATCGACTGTCAGATCTCAATACTAAATTCCAATAAAATGTTGAATCTTTTCGAACTTAATTCCAACTTGGTAAATTATAATAACTAGAAAATCAGGCGAAAGAGGAAGCCCTTAAAAAACATCAGGAAATTGAGTCTCGTAAAGAACTATGGGAACGGCATATTACAGTTAACACGCCTGGTTTTATGACAAAAGCATTAAAATAGATCGAAACTGTAGAATTATAATAAAAAAACAAAAAATAATGGGAGCGTGAATTATCCAGTGCACTTGATAATTCTCGTCAAACTTTATTTCCTGATGAATTAGAGCCTAGTTTAGACAAATTATCGTTAGACATTTAATAGTAAGATAATTTTCATTTTGATGTGCCGACAATAGGTGACACTGAAGAAACGAAGACAGATACGGCTTTGAACCTTTCAACCAGTTTTTTCTAGGAAGCATCAATATTGAACGACTCATTAGAGATAGATATGAATTTGTGTCAAATTTGTTTCGAGCGCAAGATTGAGTGCGCCAATGAGCCTTGTCTGCATAGTTTTTGCAACTAGTGCTTGTATGCGTCAATGATAAGAGTGAATGAGCGGTGTCCCCTATGCTAGAAGAGAACTGATAGAATCGTGAACCGCAACTTAGAAGAGATGGATCAGCGAGATGAGTCACTAGTGTTGCTGTCTTCACTGCTGAGACAAGTTTTAGATGATGAGTACCATAGACTATAGTAATGTTTACAAAAAAGACACCAAGAAATTTGTAGGTAGTAGTAGCAGTGCGCCTAATAGAGTATGATGTTGAAACAACTCAAATTTTGAACTCTTTATTTTTTTATCAATTTTACATATGATGAAAGGGGTTTTGGGGTTTTGGGG
>JALRGZ010000099.1 GCA_023253295.1 Flavobacterium sp. | reverse complement strand
GTATAATTATTCAGGACAGCCATGGAAAACTCAGGAGTTAGTGACTTCAATTATGCAAACCGAATATAGTAATGCAGTAGGTGGCTTGAGTGGAAATGACGATGCGGGACAAATGTCGGCTTGGTATGTTTTTGCTGCTTTAGGATTTTATCCGGTGGCGCCTTCGGTACCGCAATATGTTATTTCAGGGCCGCATTTTGATAAAATTACTTTAAGCTTAGAGAATGGAAAAAAACTAATAATTAATGCTAAAGGAGCATCTACTGGCAATAATTATATTCAAAATTTACGCTTTAACGGAGTAAGCTACGATAAAACCTATTTGGATCATTTCGATATGATGAAAGGTGGTGTTTTGGATTTTGAAATGTCTAAAATTCCAAATAAATCTTGGGGAACAGCTAAAGAAAGTAAACCTTTCTCATTGTCAAATTAATAAACTAAATATCTATGAGTCCAATTAGCCGAGGAGAATTTTTAAAGTTAGGAAGTCTGTCATTAGTAGGAGCTTTAGTAAGTGATACTGTTTTTGCTGGTACATCATTGTTTGATTCTAATAAAATGAAAATAGACGAAAGTCTGATGAAGAAACTAGTTTTGAATAATGATGCCAAAGTAAAAAGTATTCTTCAGCAATCATTTTTAGATATGGATCCTCGTGTAAGTGGTTTTCGTTCTTTGGCAACTAATATAGCTGTGTTATCGGCTTCGATTTCATATACAACCTCAGAGTTTTATAAATCGGAACTTCTTGCAAAACATTTAAATCAATTTGCAGATGCAATGTTGAAAGGACAATACAGTGATGGAACTGTAGATGCAGGTGGGAATAGACAATCTCCACCCGATACTGCTTTTGTTTTGGAATACATTTGTCTGGCAGCAGCTGTTTTAAAACAAAATAAACAAAAGAATTTGGATGAGGTGAGAAATAAACTGAAAACCTTTATTCAAAATGCCGGCGAAGCCATGATAACAGGTGGAGTGCATACGCCTAATCATAGATGGGTAGTAAGTGCAGCTTTGGCAAATATTAATTCGTTGTATCCTGATATTCGATATGTTAACAGAATCAATCAATGGCTGGCAGAAGGAATTTATCTTAATCAGGACGGACATTTCTCAGAAAGAAGCGGAGTATATTCGGCAGTAATTGATAAAGCATTGATTACAATGGCCCGATTACTTAATAAACCCGAGTTGTTGAATATTGTAGAAAAGAATTTAATGACCTACTACTATCATACCGAACCTAATGGTGATTTGGTTACAGTAGATTCAAGAAGACAAGACCAGTTTATGAATCTTACAGTTTCTAAGTTTTATTTGCAATACCGTTTTATGGCGATTCATACAGGAAATCCTAAATTCATTTATATGGTGAATTTGATAGAAAAAAGTCCTGATTTTGAAAAATATATTCTAACCGATTCTTTGGCAGCTTTTATGGAAACGCCAGCGTTGCAACAACAAGTTCTGGCTGATTATCAATTAGAAAAAGATTTTGAGCAGTTTTTTGCGCTGACCAATTTGGCCCGAATTAGAAGAGGGAATACTTCAATTACCTTATTTGGCGGTAACGACAAACCTGTTATGATAGTGTCAGGGCGTTCATCAAACCCTAATTTCCTGACGTATCGAAAAGGGGAAGCTATTCTTAAATACATGCGATTGTCTTCCTCTTTTTTTAGAATGGGCTATTTCAGTAGTGATGGAATTGAAAAAGTAGGGAACAAATACATTTTGAAAGAAACCAAAGAAGCCGATTATTATCAGCCGATGGCGCCTGAATTTTGTAGAGCCGATGGCGATTATCAATTATCGGAATCTAAGGATGGCAGATTTTGGAATAAAATGGATTTTGAACACCGGCTTAGTTCTAATGTGAAAACACAAACAACTGTCATCGAAGTTGAAGAAAATAATGGGAAGCTGGATTTGGATTTCAAAGTAGATGGTCCGCCAAATGTAGAAATCACTATTGAAATGTGTTTCAAAGAAGGAATTGCTATTTCAGGTGCAACATTGGGCGAAAAAGGAAATTATTTCCTGAAATCAGGAAATGCAAAATTGAGTTTGGGAACTGATAGTATAATAATTGGGCCGGGATTAGTAGAACATCAAAATGTGAACAATTTGGATAGTGAAGAGTATACCTATCATCAGGGGACTTTAAGAACAGAAGGTGCTCATGTTTACATTACTGGATTTACACCTTTTCATCATAAGATGTCTATAGGTTAATATCTAATAAATCTTAGGCATTGTGGAAAGTTTACTTAATTTTACGAAAATTAAGTTTAATCTATAAATAATTGAAATTATGAAATTATCATTTATGGCTGCTTTGCTGTTTAGTGGGTTTTGTTTTGCACAGAATAATACAGACGCAAGTTTGTATATGAAAGCTGATAAAATTAGCTATCTAACGGATATAGGTTCGGAGTCAGGAGATTTATATCAAACGATTGGACATCACGGTCCAGCAGTAGAAAATGAATGGATGGCATTGCGTATCTATTTTAGTGATAAAGTAGCTATTGATGTTTATAATAAAGCAAAGAAAGGTTTAGAGTTGAAAGCGGCTCATTGGTATCCAACTGCTGAACAACAAAAAGAAGGATGGGGAGCCGATTATTATAAAGTAGGAGCGACTGTAGGTTTAGGGGGAGTTCGTTTATGGGATGGTGAAAAAGTAGTTCCATTGAATCCGGTAAGTAATCGTTTGGCTCATGTAGGTAAAACAGCAAACACTTCTTATATGGAAATGATTTCAAGAGGAGTGCCTTACAAAGGAAAAAAAGTGGATATCAAAGTGCGAGTAACAGTGACCTCCGGAAAAAGAGAAGCTAAAGTAGAAGCTTTTAGTTTGACAGGAGAAAAAGTTCAGTTTGTTACCGGAGTGAATTATTTTAAAGATTGTGCTACTACAAAAGGAGCCAATTATATAGCAGTTTGGGGTAAACATCCTGAAGATGTGGCAGCCGAAGTTGTTGAAGTTGGAGGTGCAATTAAATACAATCCTAAGGATTATGTAAAAAGTACTGATGACGGAACACAATATTTGTTGATTTCAAAGCCAACGAAACATTTAGAAACTGAAGTTGTTTCTGCTTGTGCCAGAGAAAAAGAGATTAACAACTTAGATAAGTTAGAAGCTTACGTAAAATAAAGAAATAGATAATAAAGCTTTATTTTTTGTAGGTTTTTGAAATTTTGAAAACTCAGAAAATAGTGCACAGATGAGACCAATTATAAAAGATTGAAGGAATCATTTCAATCTCTTATTTGATTAATCAGTGTCATCTGTGTGCTATTTTTTTGCTTTTTTTTAAACGATATTTTGATTAATTGTTTGTTTTTGAATTCTTTAAGGTTGAAGGTGTTTTTTAGAATATAAATAGAGATATAGAATACAATGTTGAAATTGAAATTAAAATGGCTTTTCGTACTTCTGTTAGTAAATCTTTTTGGATTTGGGTTTAAGTGTTTGGCACAAAACAAAACCAAATCTCAAAAGGAGTTTCTTATTACTAATTATGGAGCAAAAGCTGATGCGAAAACCTTGAATACTGCTGCTATTCAAAAAGCGATAGATGCTGCTTTTATGAATAATGGTGGTTGTGTGGTTTTTCCAAAAGGACAATTTTTAACGGGAAGTATTCAGATGAAAACCAATGTGAGTTTGCGTTTGGATGAAGGAGCTGTTTTGTTAGGAAGTACTAATCCAACGGATTATGCTAAGATTGAGTTTCCGGGCCGACCTGAATCTCTAAAAAAAGATGATCTTTCTCAAATAGCATTAATTGTAGCACATAAAGCCAATAATATTAAATTGTTAGGAAAAGGAAAAATTGATGGTCAGGGATTGCAATTAGCACTGAATATTGATAGTTTGCACCATGCAGGAATTACGGTAGATCCCAATTATACAACACGTAGAAACCGACCAAATGAAACGATGCGACCTAAGTTGTTTCGTTTTTCGCAATGCGAAAATGTAGTTATTGAAGGTTTGCAGTTAAGCAATGCTTCTTGTTGGGGATTGTCTTTTGAGTTGTGTACTAATTTGAATTTGAATGGATTAAAAATTGTTAACCGTGCCTATTGGAATAATGACGGAATTGATATTACGGATTGTAAAAATGTCAGTATAACTAATTGTGATTTAGATACTGCCGATGATGGAATTTGTTTAAAATCCTATTATCCGGGTTATTATAATGACGGAATTTATATTGCCAATTGTTCCATTAAATCCAGTGCCAGTGCAGTGAAATTTGGAACAGCTTCTTATGGCGGATTTAAAAATGTTGTTGTTAAAGATATTCAGGTTGCAGATACCTTTCGTTCGGCAATTGCTATCGAATCTGTTGATGGCGGAGTGATTGAAAATATTTCGGTTTCCAATATCAATGCAGTCAATACCGGAAATGCTATTTTCATTCGATTAGGACATAGAGCTGGTGAGAAAGCCGGAAGTATCAAAAATGTGAGTATTAAAGATGTCAAAGTTCAGGTGCCTTTTGGACGACCTGATAGTAATTATGATTTAAGAGGTCCGGAAGTCGATTTTTTTCATAACCCATTTCCTTCTTCAATAGTTGGGATTCCGGGATACGAAATAGAAAATGTAAGTCTAGAAAATATTACTATTTCTTATCCGGGTAGAGCTTCTAAAGGAATGGCTTATGTTCCTCTTAGTCGATTAGAACAAGTTCCGGAAAAAATACAAGATTATCCGGAGTTCTCCATGTTTGGCGAATTGCCAGCCTGGGGATTCTATGTGCGTCACGCCAAAGGACTTTCTTTTAAAAATATCAAATTGACTTTGGATGATGTTGATTTTAGACCCGCTTTTGTTTTTGATGAGGTTCAAAATTTGAACATGGAACAAATTGATTTGCCAAAAGAGAAAAGTAATCAGTTGATTTTGAAAAATGTAAATCATTCCAAAATCGATTTGAAAGAAACGAATATAAAAACCATACCCTAATCGACTTAGAATTTAAATTGAAATTATGATGAAGAAGAATTCCATTTTTGTTTGTTTAACCTTGCTGTTACAATGTTTTTGTCTGAATGCACAAAATCATCGTTTTGTAGATCCTATGATTGGTTCCGAAGGACTGGGCAATGTTTTTATTGGACCATCATGTCCTTATGGAATGATTAAGCCGGGACCAGATAATGATTTGAACGCCAATAGTGGTTTTACAACGGATATGAAACAACCTATTTATGGATTTAGTCAGGTACACGTAAGTGGAACCGGAGGAGGAGCTAAATATGGAAATGTTTCTATTATGCCTATTTCGGGTGATTTTGAATCGATCAAACAGGAATCCTTACGTGATAACGATAAAGTAGCCTTGGGATATTATAGTACTGTATTAAAAAAATGGAATATTCAAACTGAAATTACGACTTCGGACAGAGCTGCCTTTTATAAATTTGTTTTTGATTCGAATGCTAAAAATGCTCTCAAAATAGATTTAGGAAGGTATTTGGATGAATCTATTATTCCTGATGGAAGAGAGGCACAGCAATTTGTGGGTTCGCAGGTGGAAGTGATTTCGGATACTGAAGTTCGCGGTTTTACTAAAGTTCGTGGAGGTTGGAATAATGGTGGAACCTATACGGTTTATTTTTCTGCTGTTTTTGATCAGCCATTTACCAATTTTTCAACTTGGAAAGGCGAGAAATTTTATCCAAATGAAAAAAATCAGGTGGATGACGGTAAGAAAACAGGAGCAATGTTATTCTTTGAAGGCTTGACGAATAAGACACTGAATATGAAAATTTCTCCGCCAAGTAGAACAGAAATGAAAAAATCTATGGAAGCTTTAATACACCATTTCAAATATTTTTCTGAAGGGTTTTCTATAAAAAAAGGAATTGTTTATGCTGCGGTTGAACATCCAAAAGGAGAATTTGGTGTTAGTCTTGTAACAAATAATACAAACAAAGCTCTTCGTTGTAAAATAAAAGCACCTGGTTTTATACATTTACAAGCTTTAGATTTTTTATCAAAAGGTCATTTATTAGCTGATTTAGTAACAATTATTGGAACTCTTGATATCGTTTTTGGAGAAATTGATCGTTAAAAAAAGCCTAATTTAAAATTTTTTCATGAGTTCAATTCTCATTTAGGCTAAAAAAACAAAAATTTATGAGTTATTTTTTTTATTCAATTTTTACTTTAATGTTTATTTTTTCTAATGATTGTTTGTGTGATTATGCAAATCGTTTACAAATTTCTTTTCAAGATCCAGCAACTCCTGTAATGGAAGGTATAATTATTTTACATCATGATTTACTTTTCATTTTATCGATAATTGGTAGCAGTGTTAGTTGGATTTTATTTCGAACAGCTTTTTTATTTCATCATGAAAAAAACAAAATTCCATCGAAAATTTCACATGGAACAACTATT
>JALRGZ010000027.1 GCA_023253295.1 Flavobacterium sp. | reverse complement strand
ATATTTGCCATGCATTGAAAAAAACAACCGTGCAAACATATTGGGGGATTAGCTCATTTGGCTAGAGCGCTACGCTGGCAGCGTAGAGGCGACCGGTTCGAATCCGGTATTCTCCACCAACTCAAACTCAAGTCAATTGGCTTGAGTTTTTTTATTTAGAGGCGACCGATTCTCCCGAAGTGTCGGGACGGTATTCTCCACAAAAAAAGCCTGTAAACTTAAAATTTACAGGCTTTCATTTTTATCCTCAAAATAATATTATTTATCTTCACAATCTACCTTTGAGAATTTGTATTTTACATTTTCAAAGTCAATTGGTTCACCTTTTACGAAATAAGTAGCTCCCATAGTTGTCTCCATTTTTCCATTACCTAAAATCAATAAACTGTCTTTTTTTAAGAAAGCCATTGGATTCTTGTATGTAATTTTATCATTCCCCTGATCGATAAAAGTATAGCTAACCATTAAAGTATCGCCATGAAAATCTCCATATATTTCCCCTATCTTGTTAGGCATTTGATTGAGCTTCATAACCATATCCCCAGAGATTTTCCCACTTTCTAAAGTATTTAACTTTAAATCAATGGTATCACTATCATACAATGCCTTGTAACATTCTGTATTGACTACTATATCAGCTTTTACTTTAGCATCCTTAGTATCTTTTGCGCTTTGATCTTTTTTACAACTCACAAAAATGGCGCTAGCAAACAACAAACAAAATAAACCTGGAATTCTCATAATATAGTATTTTGATTAATAATTTCTAAAAGCTAATTTACACATAAAATCAACCGGATTAAAGAAATTAAAATTTATTATTCATTTAAAATATAAAAAACTTAGTCAAAAATCAAACACTGAGAATAACGATCATTTATTCGTTTACTTATTTTAAAACTCAATTCTTAACAACTATTTCTTTTCCGTTATACGTAATTGTTTTATTCACTCTGGTTGAAGATCCTGCTCCTGCTTCTTTATTAGAATCTACAAAAACAATATTAAAAGTTCTGGTAGTCATCATTCCTTTGAAACTTCCATTTCTTTTACCAATAGTTAAGGTTTGAGCTTTATCATTCCATTTGAAATTAATTGTTGAATAAGCTCCTTTCTCGTAATTATAATTGTCATTTTCATCTTCATACAAAGTAAATTCACCATTAGCTCCAGGATACACACGAATTTCTAAATTATCCCATTTTTTTTCGGTAGCATATTGCACCTCTGGTCCAAAAGGAATGATACTTCCTGATTTAATAAACAAGGGAATTTCATCGATTGTGGTTGTTTTTTCAATTTCCTGACCTCCATTAATTTTTTCATTAGTCCAAAAGTCAAACCATGATGTTCCTTCCGGCAAATACACTTTTGTTGATTTAGGTTGGGTAAAAGAAACTGTTTTTGCTGTATTCTCATTAGTACCATCTTTTTTATTCCAACCTGTTTCTTCATTCGTTTTTACAATTTTTTCCGGAGTATATTGAGCATTTACAATTGGTGCAACTAATATTGATTTACCAAATAGATACTCATCATTCATATTCACTACTTTCTTGTCCTTAAAATCCATTACTAAAGCACGCATCATAGTAGATTGTGCATTGGTAATATCCCATGAAACTGAATAAATGTATGGTAATAACGAATAACGCAGCTGAATTGTTTTGGCGATAGCATCATAAATAGGTTCCCCTTTTTCTCCAAAATTATATATTTCTCGAGGCACCTCAGTCCCATGAGATCGCATCATTGGAGTGAATGCTCCAAACTGTAACCAGCGCACATACAATTCCTGAAAAGATGGATTCTTAGCTCCTGAACCTTCGCTACCACCTCGATTATAAGAACCTGCAAAAAAACCACCTATATCTGTATTCCAATAAGGAATAGCACTCATTGAAAAATTAAGACCTGCCGGAATTTGATTGCGTAAAGATTCCCAGGAAGAATTTACATCTCCTGACCATGTATTCGCCCCATATCGTTGTTGTCCTGCAAATGCCGAACGCGTTAGGATAAAAATACGTTTATCAGAACTTGCGGCTCGTTGATGAGTGGATACTCCTCCAACAGTCATTAACGGGAAAGCATTACGTACCTTGCGAAATGATCCTAAATAGGTTTTAATATCAAAATCAGAAGGCTTGAAATCTAAATGATCGGGTTCTGATGAATCCATCCACCAGCCATCAATCCCATAAGAAAATAAACCTTTACTCAAATATTTCCAATAGATATTGCGCGCTTCTGGGTTATATGGATCATAAGGCTGAACCCCCGATGGATAATCCTTATTAGGCGGCCAAAATTCAGAGCCTGATTGAGGCCATGTACCAAAATTTAAAAGCATTCCTTTAGGCTGCATTTCCTTAAATTGTTTGGTTTGTGGACCAAATGAATTCCAGATTGAAATAATCAAATGTGCATTCATATTATGAATATCATCTACCATTTTCTTTGGATTAGGAAATTCTACATTTAGAAATTCCATTGCATTCCATAAATAATTATTTCCCCAATATTGCCAATCTTGTATAATTCCATCAAGTGGCACTCCCAGTTCACGATACTTACTTACTACACCTACTAATTCATTTTGACTTTTATAACGTTCTTTACTTTGCCAATAACCAAAAGTCCATAAAGGAAACATAGGAGCTTGTCCTGTTAGTTCTCGCATACAGGCAATTGAACCATCAATAGTTCCGCCTAGCATGAAGTAATAATCGATACAATCGCCAACTTCTGATTTAAATGAGGTACTTTCAGGCTTATCTTCAAAAACTGTTGGCGAATAATTGTCCCAAAACAATCCATAACCTTTAGTAGAAACAAGAAAAGGAACATAATCATCTAAATTTCCTTGTACCATATTAATTGTAGCATTACGTAAAGATAGCTGACCTCTTTGTTGCTGTCCTAAACCATAAAGTGCCTCTTCTTTATCCAAAGTAAACGATTGATTGACTGAATAGGTTTTTGAACCTGCATCATCAAAATCAGTAAAACCTGCACCAGATTCCTTTTCTTTTAAAAGAACTGAACCACTAACTGTTCCATAAGATATTGCACCGGATTTTAAATCAATATCCACTTTCAATTTATCGCTTTTCAGCGAAAGTATATCCCCTTTTTGTTGGACAGCCAATTTTGTAGTTTGTGGTTTTTTGATTACCGACAAACTTTCTTTTTTATAATCAAATCCTGTTGGAGATTTTATTACACGAACCATTGCAGGAGTGTAAAACTGAACCTCAACATCCATTGTTTGAATTGTAGTTTTTGCCCCAAGAGCTGTTTTTTGAAAATTTTGGGCTACTAAAGAAGAAAAAGATAACAACGCCAATAACACAATATACTGGCAGTTTCTAATCAGAAATACATTTTTCATTTGGTTTATTTAAGGTTAATCAATATTTTAAGATTGTATTATATTATTTCTCTCATTTGTGACATCTCTAAACAGCAACTTATCAAATGAAGTAAGCTGCCAAAAATTTTGAATAGAATCGTCATTTAAATGAAGTTCCTTCATAAATATTAGAAATACCTTCGGTGGTGATAAACATTCGTCCATCCTGAAACTGTAAAATGGCACAAACTCTGTTTTCCGAAAGCACATCTTTGCTATCAATAGATAAAATCACTAATAATGGATGAGCATAGAGCAATACACCAAAAACAATATATCGACAAAAATTGCTATCCAAAATTAATTGTAATAATTACATTTAATATGATTTTCAACGAAACTACAAAAAATGTCTTATTCTCAAAGTATATTTACCCTTTAATATCAAAGAATTATAAAATATTCTTCAACCTTTCATGAATTTGACCTTTAAAAATTACCAAAAAATAAAAAAACTAACCTAGAAATGCTATCATATTATTTATTCGCTTTTAGATTCTAATTCTATCACTAAAACCGATTGAGCTTCTATACTCATTTTGTTTTCCAGGCTGATTTGTTTACCAGAAAACACCTCTTTTCCAAACTTAAACCCTTTTATATTTTCCTGAAAACGTTTAGGATCAATTGTTTTTGAAGACGAATTATTATTAACTACCACCATCACTTTTTTTGTGTCCGTATATCTAAAATAAACATATACATTATCTTCTGGCACATAATGCGTCATTTTTCCAAAATGTAGCGCTTCATTGGTTTTTCGCCATTGGAACAGTTTAGAGGTAAAATCGAAAAATTGTTGTTGTTCAGGTGTTCGTCCGCTTTTAGTAAAAGCATTAGTAATATCCCCTTTCCAGCCTCCCGGAAAATCCAATCGTATCGCTCCGTCACCCTCATTTTTATTTCCGGCCATGCCAATTTCAGAACTATAATACAACTGAGGAATACCACGCACGGTTGCAAGAATAGTCATTGCCATTTGATACTTCCTAAAGTCTTTTTTGTAAATTTCATTGAAACGCTGGGTATCATGATTTTCTACAAAAGTTAAAATACTATTGGGATTTGGATATAAAAAATCATTGGTGAAATTATCATAAACATTAATTAATCCCTTGTCCCAGGCCGATTGATTTTCATTAAATACCTTATCTAAAATTTCCATTAAAGTGAAATCCATTACACTAGGTAAATGGGAATTAAAATTTTGGATCGCCCCCAATTTACTGTCTTTTTGCCAATAAGCCATTTGTACCTGATCGTGCATCCAAACTTCACCCACAATATTAAAATCAGGGTATTCATCAGTGATGGCTTTAGTCCACTTAGCAATTCCTTCCTTGTCATTATAGGAATAAGTATCTACCCTAAAACCATCCAAATCAGCATATTCAATCCACCAAATGGCATTTTGAATCAGATAATTCAAAACCAAAGGATTCGACTGATTCAAATCGGGCATGGATTCTACAAACCATCCATCTACACATAATTTTTTATCAATTTGAGAAGCATTTGGGTCAAATTGTGTGGTCATTCGATAATTCGTTTGGGCATATCCCGGAAATTGATGAATCCAATTGTAAGTAGGTAAATCTTTTATCATCCAATGTTCCATTCCCCAGTGATTAGTCACATAATCCATGATGAGTTTCATTTTTCTTTGGTGCAAAGCCGATGACAATTTCAAATAATCTTCATTCGTTCCATAGCGGGGATCTATTCGATACACATCCGATTGTGCATAGCCATGATAAGAGCCCTGAGGATCATTGTCTTCACAAAGTGGTGTTGACCAAAGTGCCGTAGCCCCTAATTCTTCAATATAATCGAGATGTTTTATAATTCCTTCTATATCGCCACCATGTCTTCCAGACGAATTGTTTCTGTCTGCTTTTTCAGCTAATGATTTTTGATTGTCATTATTCGGATTCCCATTGGCAAATCGATCCGGCATAATCAGATAAATCATATCCGAAGCATCGTAACTTTTGCGTAAAGCCGAATTCGCTCTTCGCTGTTTCAATTCATATTTTTTGGTAAAAACAACTTTATTCTTTTTCGAAAAAGAAAATTTCAGTTCTTGTGCAGCAACATCTTTGGTATCGATTGTTACAAAAACATAATTGGGATTCTCTGTTTTTTCAACTGATTTGATTTTGACTGCATCTGAAACTGCCACTTCATTTTCAGCAATATTTTTGCCATAAAATAAAATTTGAAGTTCCGGATTATTCATACCTGCATACCAAAACGGAGGTTCTGTTTTTTGAATTTGTGCCCAGGATTTTATTGAAATTAAGATCATCAATAAAATACTTAACTTCAAAAGTTTTTCTGTCTTCTTAATTGTATTCATCTTATAAAATCTAAACAGGTTAATTAGTCTTAAAATTCCAAATCTGTCCTATGGTTTCTCCTCCTTTATCGTCTTTTACCACTACTTTCCAATAATAATTGGTAGCCACTTGCAACGTAGCACTTGTCCATGAAGTAGTGGAAATATTGCTTGCTACTTTTGTGATTGGAGTTGATGTTGTTCCAAAATAAACATCATAAACCAATACATCATTCGTATCCACATCTGAAGCCAGCCATTTTAAAGTGACTGTAGTCGAATTGACAAATGAATCCATTTCTGGTTGTACTATCTGAGGCAAAAAAGGCAGATGATTGGCTACAGCTTCCGCTTCGGTGTAAAAACTAAATGTATTCGAGTAAGCACTCGATTCATTTTTACTGTCGATTGATTTTACTCTCCAGTAATAGGCAGTCCCTTTATTTAGTGTAAATGACTGATAAGTTGCTGTCCCTTCAGCCGTTTTTACAATTTGAGAAAACTGATTATCGGTTGCGATTTGAATTTGATACGTAATCGGATTGTTTTCGGCATCAGTTGACGCATTCCATTCAAAACTTACTGCATTATTGATACAAAGTTTAGCATTTGAAGGAGTTGTCAAAGTGGGTACTGTTGGAGCGGTATTTGTTTTTTCTTCATTGGAAGAAGAATCACCTCCTCCACAGGAAAATAACAAAAAGACTATCCCAATGAAATAGCTGTATTTTTTCATGTCTATTTTTTTATAATAGTTAAACTAACAGGATTTTCAGCACCTACTTTAGCCACATATACCGCCGAAGCCAATTTTCCTAAATGCAATTCTACCTTTTGATTCTTAACGGCGTAATCCTCACTGGAAATCAATTGACCATTCATGGCATAAATGGCAATGTTGACTTCCTTTTTAGTAGTAGGAACTGCAATGGTCAATACATCCTGAACCGGATTAGGATAAGCCACTGCATCAGTTAGATTTCCTGTAATATTCTGAGTAAAAATCCCCTCGCAAGGCACCGCCGAAAGAACCTCTAAAACATCGCCGTTTTGAACCTCAACTGAAAAAGCCATTTCATTGGTTTCAAATTGTGTGATTCCGTTCAACATCACCTGATAGGGAGCTGTTCCCTGGGCAATTTCTATAGCCAATTTATCAGAAGTAAGTGTTGATTTCCCAGTTAAAGATCCTCCTGCATTAATTGTAACAGAGAAACATTGTTCGAATGTTTTTCCCGGAATACCAATACATACTGAATACGTTCCGGGCGATAAATCTGAAACCGTCAGACTATTGTTTACAAAATTGTAATTGACATTGTTTATTTTGGCCACATAACTATAGGATTGAAGCGCCGAAATACTAATTTGACCATTTTTTTTATTGGCACAAGTTTCTGATTTGGCTTCAACTGTAAAATTATCCGAAGGCAATGCAAAAGGAACATCGGTAGCAAAAGCAGCTTTGTTTCCGTAAATTCTGTACTGACCGGCTGGAATTGCAATTGGATCATTAACATTGGTTACATTCCACACCGAATTATCCATCAAATTATACCATTCGCCTGTATAAGGAAATCCGGTAGCTACATTTTGAGAAGTTACATCAAAATTGGCCAGAATCACCACATCTTTCAAACTAGTTGTTGGCAAAGTCGCATCGGTAATTTTTATCGTTTTTGTTAACGAACTGCTGTTAGCTATTGTTGCTGTTCCAAGGAAAACCGGCTCTTCGGTTTTTAGCTTAATCATTCTCGCCCAATCCGAATAAATTTTATAGCGATTATCGTTTCCTAACCAATTATTCGCCCATTGTGGCTGTGGTTTGGTTGCCAGTTTACAATCCCCAGAAGTCGCATCTGAATAAGTATTAACCGTCCCATTTTCACAAGCAAAAATGGAATTTTCGAAACCTAATTCTCCAAAATGCCAAATCATTTTAGGTCCTGGAACCAATAAAGAAACAGCCCCAATAGCCGACATTCTGGATAAAGCTGTATTTAAGTTTTTGACATTATGCGCTGCATTAGCCGAATTTCCATATTGTAAATTTTTATACATCAAACGTTCTTCGTCATGACTTTCGGCATATCCCATCAATCGGTTTTTAGTAAATCCTCTACTGCTACTGTTCATTCGGGCAATATTTGCCATATATCCCATTGACAATTCGTTATACTCGTTAGTCATTTTTCCCCAAAGCATAATTCCTTTGCTTGGCGATTCAGCTATTCGATAATTAGCCCATTGTTGTTCTTCTGTATCAGTACCCAGATGTTCAAAAATGGTATAATGAGTTGGATCTAAACTCCAGGAATAATCGGCATAGGTTTTTAAAACATCTACACGATCTTGCTGATACGCATTGGTACAAGATTCGTCAGCAGCGGTACAATTTTGGGTAAAACCTTTAGTCAAATCCCAACGGAATCCATCAATATGGTATTCCTCAATCCATTGTTTGATGACTCTTTTTACATAATACTGCGTGCGGGCTTGTTGATGATTAAAATCTTCTCCAACATTATAAGTGTGTTTGGCAACGGTATTGAAATACGGATTTTCGGCAGTTGGCGAACCAAAACCATCACCATCGGGGTCATTCATCCACATACGAACCATTGGATTCCTGCCAAAAGCATGATTCAATGCCACATCCAGAATGACTGCGATTCCATTTTGATGACACAAATCAATCAATTCTTTTAACTTTTCCGAAGGTCCATAAAACTTATCCAAAGCCATATGAAAAGAAGTATTATAACCCCAACTTTCGTTGCCTTCAAATTCCATGACCGGCATCAATTCGATCGCATTAATTCTTAATTTTTTAAAATAATCGATGCGATCAATCAAATCCTGAAAATTGCGATGCGAATCGAAATCACGCACTAAAACTTCATAAACCACCAATTTTTCCTTTTCCGGTTTTGTAAAATTGCTCACTTGCCAGTTGTATGTGGTTTGTCCTGTTTTTAAAACTGTTACTTCAAAACTTTGTCCAGCGGGATACACTGGCATATTAGGATAAGTAGTACTTGGAATCCCTGAATCATCATAA
>JALRGZ010000024.1 GCA_023253295.1 Flavobacterium sp. | reverse complement strand
AGTATTTACTCCATCAGAAGCCGACCAGCTTACAGTAGTTGTTCCTTTGTTGAAAACAACCCCGGTAAGAGAAGTTCCCGTTCCGGAAGTAGCACCACTAAGAGTATAAGTCAGAGCAGTTACGGCACAGTTATCAGTAGCAGTAGCATTGAATTCCGTTCCAATGGCAGTATAGGTACAAAGAGAAGTATTGGTATTTCGATTGGCGTTAGTAGCAACAGGACAACTAATAACAGGGGCTTGGTTATCCAGAACAGTTACGGTAAAACTACAGTTTACCGCAGTATTTACTCCATCAGAAGCCGACCAGCTTACAGTAGTTGTTCCTTTGTTGAAAACAACCCCGGTAAGAGAAGTTCCCGTTCCGGAAGTAGCACCACTAAGAGTATAAGTCAGTGAAGTTACGGCACAGTTATCAGTAGCAGTAGCATTGAATTCTGTTCCAACGGCAGTATAGGTACAAAGAGAAGTATTGGTATTTCGATTGGCGTTAGTAGCAACAGGACAACTAATAACAGGGGCTTGGTTATCTTCAATTGTCACAAGATTAGTAACAGTATTTGAGAAGTTGATTCCACTTATATCAGTTGACACTGTAAATGAAATTAAATAATCACCAAATTGGTCAGGTGTAAATGAGGTTACAGCTAAGTCAGAATTGTTTACTAATGTGCCGCTAGCAATTGTAAAATTGTCACCATTTGGCTTTATGGCTGTCCATTGATAGCTTACAGTGCTACCTGCAGCTCCTTCATAATGACCTTCTAAAGTTATAGCTTGGTCTTTACAACTTGAAGTGTTTGTTGGGGGCAAATTTATCACAGCGTTAATAGTCCCCCCAGAAGTTGTGATCTCTCCAAAGGTGACATAATCACTAGAACCTGTGGTTTTACAAACGGCATATATATTATTACCTATTAGTATTTCGTCTTTAGGTGTGCAACTTCCTCCAATTGTTCCTCCATTTTTTATTTCGATATATGGATTAGGATTAGGAGAACTCCTTAAAGGTAGTTTTAAACTTATTTGTGGTCCTGAAAAATCCAAATATCCCCCGTCTACAAATAAATGTAATGTGGCAAGAGTAATATTAAAAGGATTTGGAGGATTTAAATCTAATGTTCCATTAATTATTACACTACCCATTTCTAATGTAGTTAAATTGGTTGTAATTGTTATAGTATTCCCATCAACTATAGTTACAGTGTAATTACCTGAAATTTGTCCTGGATAATTTATAGTAGGTTCCCAACTCAAAGTGCTACCATTATAAACTTCCCATGAGGAAGCTGATTCCCAATTCCCAGAAGTTTTTGATTGAAAATCTCCATCCACCTGAGCAAAAGAACTGATTAGATTAAATATGGTAAATAGTAACAATAAGTATTTTTGTTTCATAATTTTAAAACTTTAAATTCTGAAAACAACTTTTATTTATTTAGCTACAACATCAATTTGTATGATGTCAATTTTAGCTTTAAGATGTTTAATTAGAGATGGTATCTCTCAGTTCTTAGGATAAGTCGAATGTTTATTGGATATAAAAAAGAGCAATAAACAGTAAGGATCAATTTGTTTACTATTGCTTTCAATAGTAACATTGTAAAATTAACTATTAAACAACGGTAATTATAGTTTAATCGATGAGGCGTAGGATATCTCGATAAAGTACATTTATTTCGAAATGTATTGTTTTTGCAAGTATTGTTTTACGTGGTATTTAGAAAGAATAAGATTTTTAATACTTTAATGTGTGGCTTGTTTTTTTAGTTGTTAAATTGAAAAAAACAATTTTTGAATAAGATTTTTTGGGTTATCTGTATTTTTTTAACTGTCGTTTAGGGAAGTTTTTTGAGAGAATCATTTTACCTGAATCAGTAATCATAATATAACTGTAATCAGAAAATTGATTCAATAATTTAATAGCTTCTTTTTTGCCTAAAACCATCGATGAGGTACTAAAACCATTAGCAATTTCGGCATTTGGACCAAAAACAGTTACACTGCATAGTCCCGTTGAAGGATAACCTGTAGCAGGATTAATAATGTGCGAATAGCGTTTACCATTAAAAACAACAAATTTTTCATAAGAACCTGAAGTAGTTACAGCTCCTTGTTTTAGAGGAATGGTCGCTAAAATGCGGTCAGGATGAAAAGGATTAGTGATACCAATATTCCAAGGTTTACCATTAATTTGAGTTCCCCAAACACTCATGTCTCCTGTTGCGTTTATAATTCCGGATTTAATGCCTTTAGCCAGCATTATTTCTTGGCACTTATTGGTAGCATAACCTTCGCCAAGCGCTCCAAAACCAATTTTCATTCCTTTTAATTTTAGGAATATGGTCGAATTGACACTGTCTAAAACAATATTTTTATAAGCTACTTTTTCAACTGATTTTTTAATGGCTTCAGCAGAAGGCATTTCGGTCATGGAACCATCAAATTTCCAAATCTTGTCCATGGCAGCAAAACTAATGTCAAAGGCCCCATTAGTGATTTTTGAAAAATGTAAGGCTCTTTTAGTTAATTCAAAAACTTCTTTGTCGACTTTGACTGGTTGGATTCCTGCATTTTGATTCACTTGTGAAACTTGAGAGTTCGGTTTCCAATCGGAGATTAGGTTTTCAATGCGACTGATTTCGGTAATGATGGTATCAATGTTTTTCTCCGCCGAAAGGGAGTCTTTTGCCACAATGCTAATGTCGAATCGTCCACCCATAAGCATCGTTATTCTTTTTCTTAAAACTTGTGAATGAGAAGTAAAGCTCAATAATAAAAAGCCAATTAAAAGGGTACTATTGAAATATTTAGCTGTCATTTTATAAAAAGAAAAAATGTTTAATAACAATCCGTCAAAATTTGCCCTTTGTCTTTATAAGTTGAAAGAGGAGTCCTGTTTTTAGCTAAACAAATTGAATCTAAAACCTTTTCCACATCAAATTGCATGGCCAATGCTCCGCAAATCATTACAATTCCATTGTTTTGTAATAAATCAGCAAAGAAATCAGCATCTATTTGAATCAAATCCATTACATAATGTTTATTGGTTTCACGAGAAAAAGCTAAATGAAAATTTTTCAATTGTTGCTTTTGCTTCATTTCAGATGCAAAATCCTCATACTTTGTCGTGATTTCCGTTTTTTGGCGAAAGCCAGAATACAAATGAATTTCGATTTTTTTCTTGTTTTGTTCGATCATTCCCAGAAAAGGCGCAATCCCTGTTCCATTTGAAATCAAGGCTATCTTTGATGCTTTTTTAGGAAAATGAAAAGCTTGATTATTAATAATTTGAGTTTTTATCGTATCACCAATATTTAAATGGTATAAATACCCAGAACCTAAACCATTTGGATGCAATTTTATTGCTAATTGGATATTTCCATTATGAGTTCCAATTGAATACAAACGTTCTCTATTGTCATTAGCAGGATAGATGGCCAATAGGTCGCCGGAAGTAAATTTGCTTCGCATTCCTGCTCTTAAAGTCAGTAAAAAAGTTTGTTCGTTCTCAGAAACAATTGTTTTGTCTAAAACCATAAGTTGTTGTAATCCTTTTGGAATATGATTGTAAACGGATGGGGTAGTGCTAAGCGAAATATTCGTTTTAGCACTCCATAATTTCACCCAATTAACAAATTCTTCTGCCGATTTATCATTGATAGTTTGCAATTCTAAAAAGCGATTGGCCCATGATTGTTTTTGTAAAAGGGCATCTATTTTCTTAGCATAACCACAAAAATCAGGGTAGGATTGAGAACCAAAACCTATCACGGAATAATTGATTTGTTGTTGTTGATTAATCTTTTCTAAAAGTGATTCAAATTTAGTAGCATTCGAAGGCGCATCACCTAATCCGTAAGTAGATGTGAAAATTAATAAATGTTCCGCTTTGGGATAGACCGAATAATTGTTCATTTGCCCAATAAATGCTTTTTCGCCCTGTGCGATTAATTCTTTTAAAATAGCATTAGCAAAACGTAACGAACTACCATTTTCGGAACCAACTAATAAAATGTATTTGCTTTCCTCGGCTTTATACTTGTTTTTAATGCGGCTGGCTCTTCTTTTAAAAGTCATTGCAAATCCTGAATAGATAAAAAATAAGATATTCAAGGATGCTAATCCAAGGATGAAAGCCCAGATTGCACTTGCTCTTCCGGTATGTAAATCCAGACTTAAATCGGACAGTAATTTTGGAGTTGGGTATAATTCTTCGGATACAATTGCATTCGAATATTGGTTTACTTCAATTTTTCGATCTTTTAATTCAAAAGTATAATAGTCCTCTTCATCATCTGAAAATGGGAATTCAATTTTTGAAACTGCTGCTAAAGGAGTTTTTTTTAAATTGAAAATTTTTTGAGCTGAAGTTTGATTTTTGGTTTTATCTTTTTTGTTGTTTTCAAAAAGATGAAAACGTTCCATGGATAAATACGTTCCCGAAAGAGCTAAAATTAGAATAGGAATCAAAGCAAGTCGTCCCAATAATACGTGATAATATTGGGCAAAATATTCTTTGATGATTTTAGAGAAATAGACATTTGTTGTTGTAAGAAGAGTTTATTATATTAATTCAAATTTTAATATCATGAATTAATTTAAAAGGTAGGAGTTATATTAAATCAATATGGAATTAGTAAAACTTCAAGAAGAGTATATATGTAAGAACAAGGATGGAAGAGCGGTAATTGATTTCAATAAAGGTAAATACGAGATAAATATTAGCGAAGTTGAAGTGGA